>NZ_DBEXAY010000163.1:0-33473 GCF_048170485.1 Victivallis sp.
TGCAGCGTGGCGAAGATCTTCCGCAGACGGACGATCTTCCGGTTGTGCGTGGAGACGGAGATCTGCGTATGCCGCAGATGTTCGGCAAATTTGATCACATGCGCTTCCGTGATTTGCGAAAACATCTTGATTCTTGGACCAAGAAAACGGAGGAACTCTTCCAGCGTCGCCTCGTAAGAGAGCTGTTCCCGAACTGTGGCGGGAAGCGCCCGATTCGGATGATTGGCGTAGGTTTCCCAGATCTTCGATACGGGCAGGGCGCGGATTTGCGCGGCCATCTTGCGGGCGATTTTCACGTGGGTGGCGATCACCTCCGGATTGGTTGCCTGGACGATCGGAAGCAGTTCCCGCGCTTTGCGGATCGCCTCTTCCTGATTGGCGGTTTTCAAGCTGACGCATTTGCGTTCGCCGTTGATCTGATAACGGAAATAGTAGTTGCCGCCTTTGCTGGTCTGATAGACGGTCCCGGTTTCCAGTTTGATGCGGTGAAGTTCGGAATCCATTTTACGCCTTCCCATGATCTGCTCCCGAATGACTGATTTGACTTAAAATAACCCGTCTGTCGGGAATTGGAAGCGTATATGGTAAAAAACGGCAACGGTTGTTGCCGTTTTGAGCTTAAAAATGGTGGAGCTGGTGGGAGTCGAACCCATGACCTATACGATGCGAACGTATCGCTCTAGCCAACTGAGCTACAGCCCCATGTGTTGGACAGGTTTCCCTGCGACGTTCCTTAAAATAGCGTTTCTTTGGAGAAAATCAAGCAGAATTTTGAAAAAAATACGATAAAAATTGGTTTGAGACGTGGAGAATTGCACGATTGGAGTTATCTTATTAATACGGCATGGGCCGTGTCGAACCTGAATAACCGGCTCGGTCCGGGGTTGAAATATGAAGAAGTCCGCCAAGCACGAACAAGATTTTTCGGAATCCATGGAAGCCGCCAGCGTCAATATCGGCGGCAGCGATTTCCCGGATTCCCTCGCTTCGTATCTCCAGCAGATCGGGAAACTCCCGCCGCTCCCCCCCGAGGAGCAGGAAAAACTCGGCAACGAAATCGATGCCGTCACCCGGGAACTGCGGTATCAGGTCCATAACTTCGGATTCGTCGCTCAGGAACATCTCCGCCTCCTCGACGAGTGTCTCCGGACCAACTCCGACCCCGCCGACTATTTCCTGCCTTCCTCTCTGCGGCGCGAAGAGATTTCCGGCGGCGAACTCCTCGCTCAGCTCTCGCTCTGGCGAAACGAGCTGAAAGCCCGTCATCAGGCGCTCTCCGCTGCTTTCAAGGCGGGAAAGGCGTACGACGCGGAACGAAAGGCGCTCGTGGAAGCGCTCCGCAAATTCGATATTTCCGGCGACCAGCTCGACGAATTCTTTCAGGTGGTCGTCGATTACGCCCGGCTGATTCAGCCGGGAATCGGCTTCAATCAACAGTTCCGCTTCGAGCCAGGCGAGGTCGATGAACGGCGCCGCCAGCTGCTGGAGGACCGCTTCCTCATGCGGTACCCCGAACTGGTCGTCGAAATTCGTAAACTGCTCGAAATTCATGAACGGCTCGAAGTGCTCCGCCAGAAGATGATCGAAGCCAATCTCCGGCTGGTGATCAGCATCGCTCAGAAATACCGCAACCGCGGTCTGCCGTTCAACGATCTTATTCAGGAGGGCAACCTCGGTTTGCTCCGGGCTCTCGAGAAGTTCGATTTCCGGCTCGGCAACAAGTTCAGCACCTACGCCAGCTGGTGGATCAAACACAACATTTCGCGTTCCATCGCCGAACAGTCCCGGGTGATCCGCATCCCCGCCCACATGGTCCACGCGATCAACTCCATGACCTGGGCCGAACAGCGGTTTATTCAGGCGCACGGGCGGGAGCCCGAAATCGAAGAGCTCGCCGCTCTGCTCGAAATGCCGGTCGCCCGGGTCAGCGCCATCCGGAAAATGGCCTGTCAGACCATTTCGCTTCAGGCGCCGATCGCCAACAGCGACGACGGCGCCATGCTGGAGGATCTGATCGCCGACGACAGCACCGGCAATCCGGTGCGGGAGTTCGCCCGTGGACTGCTCTATGAGAAGTTGTATGAAATGCTGCGCACCCTGCCGGAACGCGATCAGCAGATCATCATCCTGCGGTTCGGTCTCTTCGGGCAGCCCAGTCTGCCGCTGGTGGATATCAGCCACCGCTTCAACCTGACCCGGGAACGGATCCGGCAGCTGGAGTCCAAGATCATCGAAAATCTCCGCTCGCCCGCCATGCTCAAGTATCTGGACGGCTGTGTTCAGACCGATTCCTGAGCGACGTTTCCCGTTTTTTCCGCGGAAAAGCATCGCCGGAACTGGATTTTTCTCTCCGGGCGGCTATATTGAACCGATTATATACACGGGAATATGGAGTTATGGCTAATGTAACGATTGACGGCATCGCCAAGTCCTATCAGGCCGGGGTGCCGGTGTTGAAACCGATTCAACTGGAAGTCGCCGACGGAGAGCTCTTCTTTCTGCTCGGCCCCTCCGGCTGCGGAAAATCCACGCTGCTGCGGATTCTCGCCGGGCTGGTGAAGCCCGACGGCGGCGCCATCCGGTTCGACGGGCGCGACATCACTTCACTGCCGCCGGAAAAACGGCGGGCGGCGATGGTGTTCCAGAACTACGCGCTCTGGCCCCACCTCTCGGTCTTTGAAAACGTCGCGTTCGGACTGCGGGCCGAAGGGGCCGACCGGGCCACCATCCGCCGGGAGGTCACGGCCGCGCTCGAACTGGTCCAGCTCGCCGACTGCGCCGACCGCCGGGTGCCGTCGCTCTCCGGCGGCCAGCAGCAGCGGGTCGCTCTGGCCCGCGCTCTGGCGGTGAGGCCGGCTCTGCTGCTGCTCGATGAACCGCTTTCCAACCTCGATGCCCGGCTGCGTGACACCATGCGGCGCGAAATCCGGCGCATCTGCAAGGAGCGTCAGCTCACCGCCATCTACGTGACCCACGACCGGCAGGAGACGCTCAGCATGGCGGACCGTCTCGCCGTGATGCAGGGGGGTGAAATCCGCCAGCTCGGGGCGCCGGAGGAGGTCTACCAGTTCCCGGTGGACCGCTTTGTGGCCGGATTTCTGGGCGACGCCAATTTCCTCACCGGCAAGGTGACGGAGGAGGGGCGTTTCTCCTCCGTCTTCGGGGAGTTCGATCTGCAGTGCCGCGGCATGAAACTGCAGGGAGGCGGCAACCTCACCGCCGCCATCCGGCCGGAACGGATTCGGGTGTACAATGAGCCCCGGCCGGGATCGTTCCCCGCTGTGCTGACCGAACGGAACTTTCTCGGCGAAAGTTGTGAGTGGAAGTTCGAGGCCGAAGGCATCGCGCTGGCCGTCTCCGAACTCGCCGCCCCCTCCCGCCGGCTCGGCGAAACGTACCAACTGGAATTCGACCGCGATCACCTGATCGCTCTCCGGGATTGATCATGATCAGAAAAATGCTGCTTGCCGCGCTGCCGGTGCTGGCTCTGCTGGCGATTCCGCTGCTGCTCCGTCCGGGGGCGGGGAGTCCCTCCGCCGTCGTTCCGGAAACGGAGGCGGAGAAAGGGAATCCGCCCGCGGAGGAGGTGGAGAAGCTGGTCATCATCTCCGCCCACAATGAATCGATCCGCTACGAATATGAGCAGGCGTTCCGGCGCTATTACCGTGAAAAATTCGGGCGGGAGATCGAGCTGGATTTCCGTTCGCCCGGAGGGACCAGCGACATCGTCCGCTACATTGCCGACCGCTTCGAGGCGGAGTTCCGCCGGTACTTCGAGAGCGATCCGGCCAACGGCGAGTGGACCGATGAAATCGCCGCCGCCTTCGCCAATCCGCGAACCGACACCGATCCGGATGCCTCTCCGGCGGCGAAGCGGGCCCGCGCCCTCTTCCTCGCGTCGGAGGTCGGCATCGGCATCGACCTGATGGCCGGCGGCGGTACCTTCGACATGGCGCGTCATGCGGCGCGCGGATACGCCGTCGACGGCGGCGTGAAGGAGCGCCATCCGGAACTGCTCTCGCCGGAGCTGATTCCGCCGCAGTTCGGCGGCGACAATCTCTACGACCCGCAGGGGCGCTACTACGGCGTGGTGCTTTCGACCTTCGGCATCTGCTACAACCGCGACCGGGTGGCCGAGTTGAGCGACCCGACGCCGCCCGCGGCCTGGCGGGATCTCGGGCAGGCGCGGTTCTTCAACACGCTGGTGCTGGCGGACCCGTCGAAATCCGGTTCGGCCAACAAATGTTTCGAAATCATCATCCAGCAGTGCATGGCCGAGGCCGGTTCGCCGGAGAAGGGGTGGGAGAACGGGCTGAACCTCATTAAACAGATTTTCGGCAACGCCCGCAACCTCACCGATGCGGCCGGCAAGGTTCCGCACGACGTGGCGACCGGCAACGCCGCCGCCGGAATGGCGATCGATACCTACGGATTCACCGAGCAGGAGTGGAACGCGCTTCAGTTCGACGACAAACCGCACTTCTTCTACGTCGCGCCGAAGGGGGGGACGGCGGTTTCCGCCGATCCGGTGCAGCTGTTGCGCGGCGCGCCGAACCGTCCGGCGGCGCAGGCGTTCATCGACTTCCTGCTTTCGCCGGAGGGGCAGAAATTGCACGCGTTCAAGGTCGGGACGCCCGGGGGGCCGCGCAAGCACGCGCTCCGGCGGCCGCCGATCCGCCGCGACCTCTATCAGGAGAAGTACCGCGAATTCCGTTCCGACCCGGACTACAACCCCTACGAATCGGGGGCGAGTTTCACCTACCGCCCGGCGTGGACCGCACCCTACTACAGTCTGCTGCGCATTCTGTTGCGCTGTATCGCACTGGAGCCGCAGCCGGAACTGCAGGCGGCGTGGAAGGCGATCATCGATGCGGGCGGGCCGGAGAAGGTGCCGCAGGCGTATGCCGCATTCTGCCGGCTGCCGTTCCCCTATTCCGGCGCAGCGGAAGCCGCCGCCGCGCTCCGGGGGGAGAGCGGACTTTCTGCCGTTGAGGTGGCGGCGCTCTGCCGGAAGTGGAGCGATCAGGCCCGGCACAACTATCTGGAGGCCGCCCGGCTGGCGCGGGAGGGAAAATGACACCGCTTCGTTTTATACAATATCTTCTGCTCGGCGCGGTCGCGCTCTTTCTGCTGCTCTTTCTGGTCGGCCCGGTCTACACCGTGGTCGAGGTGGGGCTGGACTGGCAGCTGCTGCGCGAAGTGTTCCGCAGTTACATCTACGTCGAGGGGCTGTGGAACAGTTTCCTCATCGCGCTGGTGACCACCGGCATGGTGTTCGTGATTTCGCTCCCGCTGGCGTTGCTCTATGACCGGTATGAGTTCCCGCTCAAGAGCTGGTGCAGTCTCTTGATGATGCTGCCGATGATTCTGCCGCCCTTTGTCGGCGCGCTCGGATTTCAACAGATTCTCGGCCACTACGGCGTGGTCAATACCCTGCTGGTACGGATGGGATTTCCGGCGGTGGATTTTCTCGGCGGGGAGGGGAGGTTCTGGTCGGTCTGTCTCATTGAGGCGCTCCACCTCTACCCGATTCTCTACCTCAATCTGGTGACCGCGCTCGGCAACGTCGATCCGGCGCTGAACGAGGCGGGGCGCAACCTCGGCGCCGGGTGGTGGATGCGCTTCACCCGGATTACGCTGCCGCTGCTCAAGCCGGGCATTCTCGCCGGCGGGAGCATCGTGCTGGTCTGGAGTTTTACCGAACTCGGCACGCCGTTGATGTTCGGCTACAACCGCACCACCGCGGTGCAGATCTTCAACGGAATCATGGAGCTGGAAACCAATCCGGTCCCCTACGCACTGGTGGTTGTGATGCTCTTTTTTGCGGCGGTGATGTACCTCGCCGGAAAGTTCGCGCTGGGCGGCAACGCGGCGAACTCCTCGGTCAAAGGCTGCGCCGGGAGTTCCGCTCTGCCTCTTGCCGGGTGGCGCCGTTTTCTGCCGACGGCGGCATTCCTGCTGGTGAGTTTCCTCGCGGCTCTGCCGCATATCGCGCTGGTTCTGACCGCGTTTACGATGCGCTGGTACGGGACGGTTCTGCCGGAGGGATTCACGCTTCTCCACTTCGAAAACGCGCTTTCGAACAAGGTGGTGGTGCCGAGCATCATCAACAGTCTGCGTTACGCCCTTCTCGCGATGCTCTTCGCTGTGGCGGCCGGCGTTCTTACCGCGCTCGCCGCGGTGCGCTGGAAGTTGCGCGGCAGTGCGCTCGCCGATTTGCTGGCGATGCTGCCGCTGGCGGTACCGGGGATTGTGATCGCCTTCGGCTTCCTCGGCATGTCGGTCAAATACCGCTGGGCGGCGGAGTACTTCAACCCGGTGGAGAATCCGATGTGGCTGCTGGCGGTCGCCTACGCGGTGCGGCGGCTGCCTTACGTGGTCCGGTCGGTCAGCGCCGGGCTGGAGCAGACCCCTGAGGAACTGGAGAACGCCGCGCGCAACTGCGGCGCCGGTCCGTGGCGGGTGTTGCGCAAGATCACGTTGCCGCTGGTGCTGGCGAATGTGATCGTCGGGGCGCTGTTCGCTTTCAGTTTCTCGATGCTGGAGGTCTCCGATTCGCTGATTCTGGCGCAGAAGGCGCAGTATTACCCGATCACCCGGGCGATCTACGAGCTGTCGCAGATCCTCGGCTCCGGGGCATACATCGCGTGCGCGTTCGGCGTCTGGGCGATGCTGTTTCTGGCGGCGACACTGGCGGCGGCGGGGGCGATGCTGGGGCGGAAGATCGGGTCGATCTTCCGGCTGTAGCGTGACGGCGTGGAATGATGGGAGATCAGGCAGGAGAAAACGGTTTAATGAGAACGGAACTCTTTCAGCAGATCCGGGCGATTCTTGTATTGCCTTTCACTGTTACCGTCGTGATTCCGACGTTTCTGTGGTTTACCTTTACTGCACCGAATGAAGCGTGGAAAAGCTGGCTGCTGCTGCCGGCTCTCCTGCTGGGCGGAGTTGGATTGTGGCTGCTGTGCTGGACGATCACGCTTCTGGTGCGGGTCGGAAAAGGAACTCTCGCCCCGTGGAATCCGACTCGGAAACTGGTGGTCTGCGGGCCCTACGCCCATGTTCGCAATCCGATGCTGAGCGGTGTGTTCATGATTCTTCTTGCCGAGGCGATTGGTGCGCAATCCGGCGCGATTGCACTCTGGTTTTTATTGTTCGTGCTGATCAATGCGGTTTACTTTGTCTATTCCGAGGAGCCGGGACTGCGCAAACGCTTCGGTGCCGAATACGAGGAGTATTGTCGGCATGTCCCCCGCTATCTGCCGCGCCTGACTCCGTGGAAACCATGAGCCGGGCTGGATGAAAAAAACTGCAGCAGGAGCTTGACGCTTTGCTGCAGTTTTCTTTTTTCCCTGAACGGAGGAGTTATTTCATCGTCAGGACCACTTTGCCGATGTTTTCACAGCGGCGGAGCACGCCGTGCGCTTCGTTCACCTGCTGAATCGGGAACACCGCGTGGATGTTGGTGACCAGTTTCCCGGCGGTGAAGAGCGGCCAGAGCTCCCGCTGCAAGGCGTGCAGGATGTTGCTCTTCTCCTCCGGAGTGCGGCTGCGCAGGGTGCTGCCGATGAGCCGGATGCGTTTCCGCCAGACCGTTTCGAGGTTGATGGTGGTCTCCGCGCCGCCCATCGTGGCGATCATGATCCAGCGCCCGCCGAAGACCATGTTGCGGAAGCATTCGCCCATCAGCTTGCCGCCGATGCAGTCCAGCGCGACGGTCGGCGGATGCGCTTCGATCACCGGGCGGACATCCTCCTTGCGGTAGTCGAGCACGTAGTCCGCGCCGAGGCGGCGGACGAATTCCGCCTTTTCCGGCGAGTCGATCGTGGTGATGACCTCCGCCCCCATCTGTTTGGCGAACTGAATCGCCGCCAGTCCGACGCCGCTGGCTCCCGCCTGCATGTAGAAGACGTCGCCCGGCTTCATGCCGCCGGCCTCCTGCTTCAAGTTGAGGTAGACCGTGCACCATACCTCCGGCAGCGAGGCCGCTTCAATCATCGAGAGCCCTTCCGGAATCGGGATGACCATGCCCGCCGGCACCGTGACCTTCTGCGAATAGCCGCCGCCGCCGAGCAGGGCGCACACCTTGTCGCCGGGTTTCACCGCCGCGTCCGCCGGGGCTTCGAGCACCACGCCGGAGACTTCGAGACCGCACCACTGCGGCCAGTCCGGCGGCGACGCGTAGCAGCCGTCCTTCTGCATCAGGTCGGCGCGGTTGACCGCCGCCGCGTGGACGTCGATCAGCACTTCGCCCTCTTTGCGGACCGGATCCGGCACCTCGCTCCAGACGAAGTTCTGTTTGTCGTCAAAAATCATTGCATACATGGGTTACCTCCATTGAGTGTATCCGGCTGCCGCCAGAGTGATTTCGTGTACCAGATAGTCGTGATCGTAACGGTAGGTGCTCTGCGCCTCGCCGCGGATTACCTTCGCCAGCTCTTTGAACTGCTCCACATACCGGTCGGTCTGCGGCAGGAAGCGGAGGGTGTGTTCGCCCGCCGGGAAACTCCCGGAGTTCTCGCCGAGCGAGAGCGAAAGCTCCACCGGACGGCCGTCGAACCGCTCCAGCGGGCTGAATTCAATCACCCCCTTGCTCCCGGCGATCCGCATCCGGCGCTGGCATCCGGGCGCCCTGCTGCTGGAACGCAGCGTCACCGAAGCGTGCGGATACTCCAGCACCGCCATGCAGCTGTTCCGGATAGTTTCCGGGCAGCCGGGGGCGGATTTCAGGAAGGGGGTCACCTTCTCCGGGCGGCCCATGGCGGCGGCGACGAAGTCGATCAGGTGACAGCCGAGGTTGTACATGATTCCGCCCCGGAACTTACCGATGTACTCCTGGTACTCATCGCCGCCGTAGTTGTGGTTCATGTCGGCTTCGATTTCGAACACCTCGCCGATCAGCTTCTCCCGGATTGCGGCGATGCAGAACTGAAACGTCGGGTTGCCGCGGAACATGAATCCCATCTGGAACGGCAGATTCCGTTCGCGGCAGCCGTCGAGCAGTTTACGGTAGAGGGCAAGGTCTTCGCCCGCCGGTTTGTCCATGTGCATGGCCAGATTGTGCTCCATGCAGCGGAGCGCGGTCGGCACGAGTTCGTTGTTCGGCACCTCCACTGCGACCGCCTGCAGGCCGGGATAGTTCAGCACCTCCTCTTCGGTCATCCACTTCAACCCTTCATAGGGCTGAAGGTTTTTCCCGGAAAATTTCGGCGTGGTCGAGGTGGCGTTGTCGTCGACGACGCCGACGATTTCAAACAGCTCCGGCAGTCGGCGCAGTGCGGTGATCTTGCCGGAGGCGTGTTCGTGACAGACGCCGATCTGAGCGATTTTGATCTTTTCCATCGGGAACGTCTCCGTCATTTCTTCCATTCGGTGTAGCCGGAAACGGCGAGAACCGTCTTCTGGACCAGGTGCTCGTGCTCCAGCGTGTAGGGATTCTGCTTCTCGCCCCGGAGGTACGCCGCGAAATCCTCCAGCTGGTCGATGTAGCGGTCGCGCATCGGGCCGAAGGTGAGCATGTGTTCCCCCGCGGCGAAGGATTCGTTCCCCTCCTTGAGGAAGAATCGCGCCGAGAGCGGCGTGTCGTTGAACTTCGGGTAGGCGATGTAGCCCTGTTCGAGCGGGCAGAGTTCGAAGGTCGCGTTGGTGCCGCTGACGAAGAGGCGGCGGGAACGCTGACCGTCCGCCTGCTGCAACGCGGTCTGGATCGTGGCGATCGTTTTCGGATAGAGCAATACCGCGTGGCCGTTGTCGTTGAGGCCGTCCGCATCGAGCTGCTGCTGGAAGGAGACGATCCGGTCCGGCGCGCCGAGCATCGAGATGAGGATGTCGACCAGGTGCGAGCCGAAGTCGAAGATGCCGCCGCCCCGGTAGGTGGAGAGCCACTGGCGGAACGGCTGACTGTCCCGCCCCCGGCTCATCGAGGTGTAGACTTCGAAGATCTGCCCGAACCACCCTTTGCGGGCGGCTTCGATGCAGAACTGGATTGCCGGATTGCCGCGGAACATGTAGGCCATCTGCAAAATGACGTGGTTTTTCCGGCAGAGGTCGAGCAGTTTGTCGAACTCCTCGAGGTTTTCGCCGCCGGGCTTGTCCATGTGCATGGGGAGGCCGCGTTCGGCGCAGCGCATGGCGGTCGGCACAAGTTCGGTCATCTCGGTCTCCACCGCGACGGCGTCGAGGCCGGGATAGTTGAGAATCTCTTCCTGCGACATCCACCGAAGCCCCTCGTAGCAGGCGCGCCGCCCGAAGGTTTCGCGGTCGGCGGGGGACTCGGCGCAGACGCCGACGATCTCGAATTCGTCGGGCATGGTGCGCATCGTTGCCATCTTGCCTTCGGCGTGCTCGTGGCGGACGCCGATCTGAGCGATTCGGATTCTTTTTTTCATCAGTAACTTCCCTGAAACTTAATGCAACACGTTACGCCAGAGTCGTCCAGTCGAAGACGATTCCCATCGGCGGATTTTTCTCTTCCGCGAGCATCCGATAGATTTCGTGCGCCTTCTGCGGGGAGACGATCTCTGAAATGATCGGGCTCGCCTTGATCTTGCCGTTGGCGACCAGTTTCAAAAAGGCGCGGTAGTCATCCTGCTCGGTCCAGTGGTACGGGGCGGATTCCAGCTTTGCCCGGCTGTGGGTGTGCGCGCCGAAGAGCTGGACGCCGCGCCGGTGCACGTATTTGTAGAAGTCGATCGGTACGTCGGAAACCCGGGTGCAGCCGAGCAGGGCAATCCGCCCCTCCCAGGCGACGTACTCCAGCGCCTGCTGGAGCGCGGCGGCGCTGCCGGTGACTTCGACGATCGCCCGGACCCCTTCGCCGCCGGTGATCTCGCGGATCTGGTCGAGGTAGTCCTTGTCGCCGGGGTTGAGCGCGTAGTCCGCGCCGAGCTTCATCGCCAGCGCGCGCCGTTCGGGCGAGAAGTCGGAGACGATCATCGGCACCGCACCGCAGAGCAGGGCAACCTGCAGCGCGAACACGCCGAGAATGCCCTGACCGGCGACCATGGCGCTTTCGCCGATTTCGAGATGGAGCTTGCGCACGCCGTTGAAGGAGAACGAGGCGATGTGGGCGAATGCGGCGTCGAGCATGCTCACCTTTTCCGGAATGCGGACCAGATTCTCATCTTTGACCGAATAGAGCTGGTGTCCCGCCCAGTTGACCACCACCCGGTCGCCGACTTTGACTTTGCTGACCGCATCGCCGACCTGAACCACTTCCCCCGCGCCGCAGTAGCCCGGCATGTAGGGGAAGGTGGAGTGGGCGTTCGGCATATCCATCGACCAGGCGCGTTCGGTGCCCGCGCTGACCACGGTGTAGAAGTTACGGATCAGCACCTGATCCGGCTTGAGTTCCGGAGTCTCCGTCTCCTTGAGCGTCGCGTTGCTGACCGACTCCATGATGATCTGATAGTTCTTCATCGCATGTTCTCCTGGGTGGATTGGTTTTCAAGGCTGGAGCAGCAGCCGGCCGCCGTCGATCACGTGGGAGGAACCGGTGATGAAGGCCGCCTTGTCCGAGCAGAGATAGAGGATGAAATCGACCAGTTCGATCGGTTCCGCCGCCCGGCCGAGCAGGGTTTTCATGTTCGCCATGCCGGGGCGGGTCAGCACCGGCCCCGGAATCACACAGCAGGCGCGGACGTTGTACGGCGCGCCCAGAATCGCCAGCGACTTGGTCATGCCCTTCATGGCGCTTTTCTCCGCCGAGTAGTCGAGCGAGGGGCCGTCGCCGCCCTGTTCACCGGTCACGGAGCCGAAGTTGATGATGACGCCGCGGCGGCGCTCCATCATGCCGCCGAGAATGGCGCGGCAGCAGTAGATGGCGCCGCGCAGATTGACGTCGAGCCCCCAGTCGATCACCTCGATCGGGAGTTTCTCAAAGCTGGCGTAGTTGTTGCAGCAGCGACCGGACATGCCGCCGGCGCAGTTGAGCAGAATGTCCACCGAGCCGAAGGTTTCGACCGCCTTTTTCTCCGCCTGTTCCACTTCGGGATACTTGCGGATGTCCACCACCAGCGGCAGGACGTTGCCGCCTGCGGCGCGGATTCCCTCCGCCGCCTTTTCCAGCGCCGCCTGATTGACGTCGCACAGCACGACGTTTGCGCCCGCTTCCGCCAGCTTCTGCCCGGAGAGCAGGCCCATGCCGGAGGCGCCTCCGGTGATGAATGCGGTTCTTCCTGTGAATTCCATATTTCGATCTCCTTCGCGTTGCCGTTCGCGCCGCCGCCTCTCGCGGCGGTATGTTTTCTGCTCTGGAATATAGTATATTCGGTTTTCGGCTCCGGAACAACCGCCCTTTTGACTTCTTTCTGAAAAAAAATTGCGCAAACAGCGATTTGTTTTCACAAAAATCGTGTTATATTGTAAATGAATCATAAAAAAGGAAAATACGGTATGAAAATTCAGGAAATCGCCCGGCTGGCGGGGGTTTCGACCGCCACGGTCTCCCGGGTGTTCAGTCACCATCCGAGCATCCGGCCGGAGGTGAGGGAGCATGTGTTCGCCGTCGCCCGCCAGTACGGATACCACCCGCGCCTCTCGACCCGGCAGCGGAACGTGGTGATCATCACGCCGTACAATTCGGTCTATCCGGTGCAGAGCTGTGTGGATATGATTCTGATGGCGCTGACGCAGGAGCTGCCGAAACGGGGGTTCCGGCTGGAGATTCTGCCGGTCAACAACCGCGAACGGCTCGACAGCATCCAGTTCTGCGCGGCGGTGGCGATCGGGGCGGAACCGGCGGAGTTCGCCGACTGGGGGGCGCGGTTCCCGGTGCCGCTGGTCATCGTGGACCGCGAGGGGGAGAGCGGCGCCTCCGACATTCATTTCGTCCATTCGGATGAGGAGCAGGGGATGCAGATTGCGGTGGATCACCTGTTCCGCAGCGGCTGCCGCCGGATCGGCTGCATCGTTCACGGCTCCCCCGGCACCGGCAACACCGACCGGCGCTGTGCGGCAATCCGCCGGGCGCTGGAGGAGCGGAGTCTTCCTGCGGCGGATTCCCTGATCCTCTGCTCCGGACCGGGGTCGGAAACCTATGTCGAGCTGATCGGCAAACTGCTCCGGCAGGGGGTGGACGCCCTCTTCTGCCCGGGCGGAAATGCCGGAATCGTCTCGCTTTACGCCTTCTCGCTCTACAACCGCCGGGTGCCGGACGACATCTCGCTGATCGCTTCGGAGCAGACCTTCTTCTCGCGCTACGCGGTGCCGCCGCAGACCACCATCACCCCGGATTATCCGGCGATGGCGTCGGCGACGGTCGATATCATCGAAGCGCGGCTCGACGGACAGACGGCGCCGCCGTCGGTGGTGCTTCCCTACAGTCTGCTCTCGCGCGAAAGCGTCGCCATCCGCTGAAAACGGCGTCTCAGAGCGATTGGACGATCCAGCCGCCCGGCGGCAGCGTCGCCCGTTCTTTCACTCCCGGAACGGAGAACTCCGTTTCCGCGGGGGCGGCGCTCAAATTGACCGCCACAAGAAGGCTCTCCTCCGGCGTGCGACGGAGGTAGGAGAGCACCTGTTTCGGGGTGCTGTTGTCGACTTTGACCACTTCGCCGCTCTGCAGGGCGCGGCTGTCGCGACGCAGTTGGACCAGTTCGCGGATCAGTTGCATCCGGCCTTCGCCCGCCAGAGTGAGGCCGCGCGCCCAGTCCACCACCAGATTTTTTCCGGTGAAGCGGTTGCTGAAGAGCGAGTGCCGTCTGCCGTCGGCCACCTCCTGCCCGTTGTAGAGGAAGGGCACGCCGTTCATGGTGAAGAGCACGGCGAGCGCGGCATCGACCATGGCGTTCCTGCCGTTCCGTTCCGGACGGGCGTCGTAGTTGTCGCTGGCGATGTCGTGGTTGTCGAAACAGCGCAGGAAGCAAAGTCCCGGTTCGTGGTAGAGCGGGTGCTCCTCCCACATCGTCCAGAACTCTTCGGCGGTTTTCTCCCCTTTCAGGATGTCGTTGAGGAGAAAACTGAAGGCGAAGGAGTAGTTGGCGTCGAACGCGGACTTCTGGTCCTCGACCGGGGTGCTCTCGCTTTCCGCCAGCAGGAGGGAGGCGGGTTTCCAGCGCTCCATGCGGCGGCGCCCCTCCTCCCAGAAGTCGAGCGGAACCGCACCGCTCACGTCGCAGCGGTAGCCGTCGACGTCGAATTCGCGGAGGAAGTACTCCATATTGCTCCAGAGGTACTCCCGAAGCTCCGGGTTGTCGAAGTTCAGCTGCGGGAAGTGCCATCTGCCGTTGACCGGATTGCCGTTTTCATCGCGTTTCACGAAATCCGGATGCTCTTCCAGACAGCGTGCGGCAGGTCCGCAGTGAAAATAGACCAGGTCGAGCAGCACCCGGAGCTTGCACTGGTGGGCGGTGCGGACGAAATTTCGCAGATCCTCGTCGGTGCCGTACTCCGGGTCGATGGCGAAGTAGTCGCTGAGCCGGTAGGGATTCTTCGGGTTTTCCATGCCGGACTGCCGCTGACGTTCGCTCCAGAACTCCCGCCGCTCATCCCCGTCGGCCAGCACGACCGGGCAGAGGTAGACCACGTCGACGCCGAGCGAGGCGATGTGCGGCAGCAGCTGTTCCGCCGCGGCCAGCGTGCCGTCAAGCGTGAAGCTGCGCAGAAAAATTTGATAGACAACACTTCCCTTCGACAGTCGATTTTTTTGCCCGTCCATGAAAACATCTCCTTGTATTGAGCTTGATCTGCCCTATATTATACTGGAATTCACCGTTTCCGGCAATGGCCGGAGTGACGATTTTTTTAACCGATGTGATGAAATGACCGATTGGGAAAACCGGGCGAGAACCATTCCGAATCCCGAGAACTACTTCCGGGGGCGCTCCATCGCCGCCGGATTCCGGCTGCCGGGGAGCATCCTGCTCTATTTTCACGACTATCCGCATGAGAAGACCATCATCAGCACCCGTTACATGCTGATCATTCCGACGGTGCCGCTGGAGTATCAGGTGGCGGGATCCCCGGTTCCGCTGACGCCGGGGGAGGCGCTGCTGGTGCACCCCTTTCTGCAGCGGAGCGTGCCGGAGCGGAGTTGCCGCTGTGACCGGCTGATCGTCTCCTTTGAGGCGGAGGGAGATGAGGATTACCTGCCGCCCGATCCGGTGATGCAGCTGACGGAAACCGCTTCGCTCCATGTCGGCCGCCTGGTCGACCGCTACCTTGCCGAAGATACGCTGGGGGCGCTCTTCGAACTGGTCCTTCTGCTGCGGGAGCTGGGGCGTTCTCCGGCCGGCCGGAAACTGCCGTCGCTCTCGCCGCCGGTGAGCCGGGTGCTCCACCGGATCAATCAGGAGCCGGTCCAGCCGGTTTCCATCAAGGAGCTGGCGGACTTCTCCGGACTCTCCGCCAGCCATCTGCGCTGGCTCTTCCGGCAGGAGATGGGGATCTCCCTCGGCGAATATCTCACAAAACAGCGGCTCACCGGGGCGCGGCGGCTGCTGGAGGAGAGTTCTCTGCCGGTCGGGGAGATCGCCCGGCGGTGCGGGTACGGTTCGATCTACGCTTTCAGCCGCTTCTTCCGCCGGGAGGCGGGGATGTCGCCCCGCGCCTACCGGCTCTCGGAACGGCGGAGCCGCCGCTCCGCTTCCGGTTCCGACGCGAGCCGGCTCCAGTAGCTTTCGGCGTGCTCCCGTATCGCGAAGTCGAGAAACTCCCGGAATTCGTTCCAGGTGGCGAGGTAGGAGATCTTCGCCCGCACCGGTCCGGGGAAACCGCGCCCCCGGAAGTAGTCGTGCAGCACTTTGCGCGCCATGCACATCGCGCTCGTTTCCCCGTAGAGTTCGACCATTCCGGCGATGTGCCGCTCCACCAGAAGTTGCCACTCTTCGAGTGTCGGCGGCGTGTAGGTTTCCCCGTCCGTGAGTTCGCGGAAGAGCCACGGATTGCCCATCGCGCCGCGCGCGAGCATCACCGCGCCGCAGCCGGTTTCGCGCCGGATCTCCCGGTATTTCGCCAGGGAGGTCACGCCGCCGTTGGCGATGATCTGCAGTTCCGGCAACGCCTCGCGCACCGTCCGGATGATGTCGAAGGCGACTGGTCCGGCGTAGAACGCCTCCCGGATTCTGCCGTGGATGGTGACCGCCCGTGCGCCCAGCTCCGCGAGACCGCGGACCAGTTCGAGCGTCGGCGCCGGATCCTCCGCCGTGACGATCCGGATCTTCGCCGTGACCGGGTGGCGCGACCGTTCGGCGAGAATCCGGAAACAGGCGAGCGCCTGTTCCCGGTGACGGCCGAGTTCGGCACCGGCGCCCTTCTTCACCACCTTCGGCACCGGGCAGCCGAGGTTGAAATCCAGCAGGGAGAAGTCGTACTCATTGAGCACATCCACCGCTTTTTTCAGAAATTCATGGTCGGCGCCCACCAGCTGAACGCCGAGAAACTCCTCCTCCTCGCCGCGCAGAAGCATCCCTTCGGAGCGTTTCCGGGCGTAGGCAAGCGAAGCGGCGTCCACCATCTCCGTGAAGGCGAAGCGGCAGCCGCACTCCCGCGCCGCGCGGCGGTAGGGCAGATCGGTGTAGCCGGAGAGCGGCGCGAGTATCAGCGCGTCCGGCGGATAGAGTGCCGTGGTATGGTTCATTGGTTGCGTTCCATTTCCCGCTGGAGCCGGCGGAGCGCCTGATTCTGAATCTGGCGCACCCGTTCGTTGGTGCAGTGAAGCATCGCGCCGACTTCGTCGAGGGTGCGGACCGGTTCGCCGTCCAGCCCGAACCGGTACTGAATCACCTTCCGCTCCCGCTCGGAGAGGGTGCCGAGCAGGGCGAGCAGCTGTTCAATGTCCTCCAGCTGAACCATCTCCTGATCCGGCGCTGGCGAAGCGTCGTCGGAGACGAAGTTGATGAATTCCCCGCCGTCCGGATCGGCATCCGAAACCGGCGCGTTCAGCGACTGGGTGTCGGCAGTGCTGTTGCGCCGGAGACGGGTCACGGTCAGCAGCGGCAGATTCGCCTTGCGCGCCACCTCCTCGTCGGAGGGATCGCGGCCGAGCGATTCGGTCAATGTCTTCACCGCCCGCCGGATTTTGCGCAGATTCATCTGCGTGCCGATCGGAACCCGGATGGTCCGGGTCTGTTCGGCGAGCGCCTGGCGGATCGCCTGTTTGATCCACCACGCGCTGTAGGTGCTGAAGCGCGCCCCCTTCGCCGGATCGTACCGGCGGGCGGCGGTCATCAGCCCGCGGTTGCCCTCCGAGACCAGGTCGTCCCACGAGAGCCCGCGGCCGATGAAGTCGTTGGCGATCTTCAGCACCAGCCGCAGGTTCGCCTCAATGAGGGCGTTGACCTCCGCTTCGCTGCGCGGACTTTTTTTCTCTTGTTCCATTCGGGGTACCCTCTCTCTCCTCCTCCGAACGGGAGATGCCGCGATCAGATCTGATCGAGCGTCCCCTTGTACTCGCGCAGCAACGCTTCGAGCGGAATCTCTTCCGTCCCGCGGCTGCCGCGGAGCACGAGCTTTTGTTCCGGAATCACCTTGCCGACCTCGGCGAAGACGACGCCGGAAAGCATCGTTTCAAATTCCTGCTTCTTCTCCGGCGGAACCGTGGCGACGAATCGGCTGTTCGACTCCGAGAAGAGCACTTCCAGTTCGGAGCAGTTCTCCGCCGGAATCGCGCCGAGATCGATCTCCAGCCCGAGCCGGCCCGCCATCGCCACCCGGGCGAAGGCGACGCCCAGCCCGCCGAGCGCCGGCGTGGTCAGCGAGTGCACCAGCTCCGCGTCGGTCGCGTTCGAAACCGCACGGTAGGTCGCCAGCGCGCGTTCGGCATCCACCTTCGGCACGTTGTTGCCGGTCGCGCCGAGCATCGCGAAGTATTCGCTCCCGCCCAGCTCCGGACGGGTCATGCCGATCACGTAGACCAGATCGCCCGCCTTCTTCGCATCCGGCGTGACCGCCTTGGTCACATCGTCCATCTTCGAAATCACGCTGAAGAGCAGCGACGGCGGAATCGAAATCTTGCGCCCGCCGCGGGTGCTGTCGTTCTTCATCGAGTCCTTGCCCGAAATGCAGGGAACCATGAACTTCTTCGTGTAGTCGGCCAGCGCCTGGTTGGCGCGGACCAGCTGGGCGAGCTTGTATTCGCCGTCGGGAGTCTTCTCGCTCTGCACCGGGTCCGGCCAGCAGAAGTTGTCCAGCCCGGCGGTCCGGTCGATTTTGCCGCCGACCGCCACCACCCGGCGGATGCCCAGGTCGATGCAGCTCGCCGTCATGTGATAGGTGTCGATGTCGCTGTAGCGCGGCAGAATCGCCGACGAGAGAATCACCCCTTCGCGGCTCAGCGGCTCCACCATCGTCACCGTGGCGTCGCCCGCCACGTCGCGGCATTTGCCGATGAACGGCTTGACCACGCTCAGCCCCTTGACTTCGTGGTCGTACTGACGCGCCTTGTATTCATCCGAACAGATGTTCAGCCGCCCCATCATCGCGACGAGATCTTCGCCCGCCTTGCGCGAGGAGAGATCCGGTTCGGGGAAGTGCGGCGCCTTCCAGCGGGCGCGCAGCGAGAGCCGCGGCAGTCCGCCGTGCATGAATTCGATGTCGAGCAGAGCGACCGTGCGCCCGTTGTACTGGATGTGGAACTTGCCGTCGTCGGTGAATTCGCCGAGCACCGAAACCTCGACGTCGCGCTCCTTCGCCAGCTGCCGGAATTCGTCGATCTTCTCCGGCGGCACCGCGAAACTCATCCGCTCCTGCGCCTCGGAGACCAGGATCTCCCACGGCTGCAGGCCGGCGTACTTGACCGGCGCCAGCGCCAGATCCATCCGGCAGCCGTTGCAGAGCTCCGCCATCTCGCCGACGCTCGAGGAGAGGCCGCCCGCGCCGTTGTCGGTGATGAAGCGGTAGAGACCGCGCTCGCGCGCTTCATGGATGAAGTCGCCGAGCTTCTTCTGGGTGATCGGGTCGCCGATCTGAACCGCCTGCACCGGACTGTCCTTGTGCAGCTCTTCGCTCGAGAAGGTCGCGCCGTGAATGCCGTCCTTGCCGATCCGGCCGCCGCCCATGACGATCAGGTCGCCCGGTTTGATTGTCTTGCTTGCGCCGCGGACGCCGTGCACCATCTTCGGCAGTGTGCCGACCGTGCCGCAGTAGACCAGCGGTTTGCCGATGTAGCGCTCGTCGAAGTACTCCCAGCCGTTCCCGTAGGGGATGCCGGACTGGTTGCCGCCGTCGATCACCCCTTTGTGGACGCCGTCGCGCAGCCGCCGCGGGTGGAGCAGCCCCTCCGGCACATCCTTCTCGTCGGTGAACGGCGAACCGAGGCAGTAGCCCCAGACGTTGATCAGGAGGTCGGCTCCCTGGCCGGTGCCGAGCGGGTCGCGGTTGACGCCGACGATGCCGGTCATCGCGCCGCCGTAGGGATCGAGCGCCGACGGGCTGTTGTGGGTCTCGACCTTGTAGACCAGGTCGATCTTGTCGTTGAAGTCGATTACGCCGGCGTTGTCGCTGAAGACCGAGACCAGCCAGTCCACCTTGTCGGCGATTTCGCGGGTGCTCTTCTGAATGAAGGTCTTGTAGCAGGAGACGATCTCCTGCTTCTCGCCGTTCTCGAGATTTTCGTAGTCGATCTTCGCGCTGAAAATCTTATGTTTGCAGTGTTCGCTCCAGGTCTGGGCGAGCACTTCGAGCTCGACGTCGGTCGGATTGTGCCCGAGGCCGTACTTCTCCCGGTTCTGCGCCTGGCGGAAATAGCCTTGAATCGCCTTCATCTCCTCCAGCGACAGCGCGAGGATTCCCTTGCGGCTGATCTCCAGAAGCTGATCGTCGGGAACCTCCAGATTGTATTCGTGCACCTCGCCGCCCTGACGGCCGTTGACCATCGGCAGATTGAGCGGAATGCCGTTCGCCGCCTCTTCGCCGGAGAGCACCAGCACCGACTGGATCAGCTCGTTGGCGAGCAGTTTCGACCCGATGGTCTCGGCCTGTTCGCGGGTCAGTTTCGGGCCGTAGAGGAGGTATTCGGTCGAGCTGAAGATGTGCTCGTCTTCACGGAGTTTCCGGCCGAGGATGTCGCCGACCGCCGCCCGGGCGCTGCGCCCGACGTTGTCGGTGACGCCGGGCTTGAACCCGACGGCCACGAGGTAGTCGCACTCCGGCAGCGGCTCGAAGTTGCTCGATTTGGCCGCACCGACCCGCCAGCCCTGCAGAACCGGATTGTACAGCAGCGAAGCGACCCGGCGCGCCTCCTCTTCGGTGAGCGAGGCGCTCACAGTGTAGACGTCGCGGCTCCACACCTTTTCGACCGGAAAGCCGAAGAATTTTGCAATCTGTTTTCTTACGCCTTCGCCGCGCGCGTCACTCCACTGCGGGAGCGGCGAAATTTCAATCCGATAATTCATTGCCCAAAACCTTTCCACATGAACTCAAGAGAGATAGTTTCCCCATAATTTACACCCGAACCGGAGCGGATACAAACGGCGATTCCCGAATATCGGGAAAAAGGGCGGGCAACTACGGGGTGCGGCCGAGTTCGACGACCGTCTGGTAGAGGGATTCCCGCTCCCGGGAGTTCTTTTCCGCCGCCGGATTTTCCGCCGCGTGCCAGAGCTTCGTCGCCTCCTGCTGGAGTTTCAGCGCCGTCTCCGGGTGGCCGAGCCGCCACTCCAGCAGCGCGCGGGTGGTCGTCACCGAAGCGCGCAGGGCCGGTGACGCCTCCTTCGGCAGCGTGGCGACGGCACGCCGGAGCAGCCGTTGCGCCGCGCGCAGAGCGGCGGGATCCTCCGGGCGGCGGTTGAGCAGAAGGAAACTCATCAGATTGTCCGCATCCGGATTCCCGGTGACCGCCTTGCTGTAACGGTCGGCGATTTCGGCGGCGCGGGGGCCGAGTTCGGGGTGGCGGCCAGCCAGATCCAGCGCCGAAAAGTAGAGCCGCACCAGGCCGGGGACGCGTTCGATCTGCGAGAGAATCAGCTGCCACGCCTCCTGAAAACGGCCGCTGTTCTCCAGCGCGAAGGTGCGCAGACGCAAAGCGGCGGCATTGCCGGGATCGCTCTTCAAAATCGAGCGGGTCACCTGCTTCATCCGGCGGTCGTTGTTCTCGCGCAACAACGTCTGAAGTTCATCCAGCATCGGGGAGAGCTGCTTCTGGAGCGCCGGGTCGAACTTCTTCGTGCGCCACGCTTCGAGCATTTCGCCGAGATCGACCGCTTCGCCGTTCCAGAGGATTCTGCCCTCCGGATCGATGACGAACGCCATCGGGTAGAGCAGACTGCCGTTCATGTATTGCGCCGTGAGTTTCCGCTTCTCGTCGATGCCGAACGGCAGGGAGAAATCCGGGAACGCCGCGAGCAACTGCGCGGCATCCGCCTCCCGGTCCGGCGTCACCACCGCAAACCGGACGCTTCCAGAGTAGGTGCGCCGCAACTGGTTGAGCAGATTGAGCGTCTCCGGCGCATTGGCCGAGCGGGTCAGCAGAAACACCACCGCTTTGAGCTCCCCGGTCTTCAGCTCCTCCTTCGCCGGCGGCAGCACCGCCAGCGGAACGCCGCGGAT
The DNA here is from genome assembly GCF_048170485.1 of Victivallis sp. Lineage (NCBI taxonomy): Bacteria > Pseudomonadati > Lentisphaerota > Lentisphaeria > Victivallales > Victivallaceae > Victivallis > Victivallis sp. The sequence continues at coordinate 21,484 of NZ_DBEXAY010000163.1, forward strand.
CCATTTGACGGCGAGCTCCTCGGCCGGGTCGCCCGGACGCAGTGCATACAGCGGCGCGCCGGAGAGGGCGAGCAGCAGAACAGTCAGCGATGAAAGGATGCGTGTTTTCATGTTTCCTCATTGGCCCCTTGGGCCGGTTCATGTTTTTTCCTGCAGAACAGTGTGTAGAGTGCCGGAATGACGTACAGCGAAAGGATCGTCGAACTGATCAATCCGCCGACCACCGCGATGCCGCAGCTGGAGCGGCTCTCGGAACCGATTCCGGTGCCGAACGCCATCGGCGCGATGCCGAGCACCGCCGCGATGCTGGTCATCAGGATCGGGCGGAACTTGTTCTTCACCGCCGTTCGCATGGCGGTCGGGCCATCCAGACCGGCCGCACGCTGAATCGCGAGATCGTCCATGATGAGGATGGCGTTGTTGACGACGATGCCGATCAGCATCACGAATCCGAGCAGTCCGAAGATCGAGAGCGGAATTCCCGCCAGATAGAGCGCAAATTCCATGCCGATCAGCGCCAGCGGCACCGTGAACAGGATGAGCAGCGGGCGCGTCCAGGACTCCATCGTCGCCGCGATCAGCAGATAGGTCAGCACGACCGCGAAGAGAATCGCCTGTTCGAAATCGGCGAACGCTTCGTTCATCGTGGTCACCATGCCGCCGAAGCGGAGGCGGCAGCCGGCGGGCAGCTGAGGCGCGACCAGTGTTTCGGTGGTGTTCACCAGATCCTGCAGCCCGACGCCGGGCGCGGGGTTGGCGAACACTTTCGCCACCCGGCTGCGGTCGGTGCGGTTGATCTGGATCGGAATCGACGAGGGTTTCAGTTCGGAAATCGCACCCAGCGCCAGCGGTTTGCCCTCCTTCGAGGTGAAGGAGAGCGCCGGGAGCTGCTGATACCCTTCCTTTTCATCGAGCTTGACCCGGATGTCGAACGAACGGGCGCCGACCTTGTAGGTGCCCTCTTTCAGCCCTTCCACCGAGCCGCGCAGCAGAGAGCCGATGGTGGAGGAGGGCTGTTCGAGATTCTGGAGCACTGCGCGGTGCGGCGTGATTCGGATCTCCGGCTTGCCGAGCCGGACGCTGGTGTCGACATCGCGCGCACGGCCGCTGGCGCGCAGGCGATTGGCGCTGTCCGTCGCAAGCTTTTCGATGGATTCAAGTTTGTCGCCGGAAATTTCCAGCTCCATCGAGGCCGCCGACCCGCCCACCAGCGAGGGGATGTTCACCGTCACGATGCAGTTGGTGAGATGGCTCAGCTCCTCCCGGAAGAGATCCCGCATCCGGTCGAGCGATTCGGCCCGCTCGGTTTTGGGTTTGCAGACCACGGTGATTTCGGCGAGGTAGACCCCTTCGGTGGCCTGGCCGACCGTGCCCTGCACCTTGCCGATCACGGTGGCGGTCCGCAGCACGTTCGGCATCCGGCGAAGCTGTTTCTCCACCAGAAGAGTCCGGTTCAGCGTGCTTTCCAGGCTGTAGTCGGTGGGATATTCCAGCTTGATGATGAATTCCGCCTGGTCGTCTTCCGGAACGAAGGTCATCCCCACCCGGGGCGCGACGTAGAGCAGGGCGAAGAGAAAGAGCGCCAGCGCCGCGGCGCCCGTCAGCAACCCGTGGCGGCAGACCGCATCCACCGAACGGCCGAACCAGCCGGCGACGGCGTTGTACCCCCGGTCCCAGAGCCGGCGGAACGGGCCGGAGGACGCTGTTGCGGTGTTCTCCCGGGTGAGAAGAGCGGCGGCGAGAATCGGCGTCAGCGTAAAGCTCACGAAGAGGGAGACCAGCGTCGCAATCGTCATCGTGACCGCAAAGGGCACCAGAAAACGGCCGACCAGCGAGGTCATCGCCGCAATCGGGCCGAAGACCACGACGTTGGTCATCGCCGAGGCGAAGACGGGGAGGGCCACTTCGGCGGTGCCGCGGTCGGCGGCGGTTTTCGGATCCTCCCCCGCGGCGAGGTGGCGGGCGATGTTTTCGATGACGACGATCGAATTGGTCACCAGCGTGCCGACGGAGGTCCCCAGCGCCAGAAGCGTGAACATGTTGAAGGTGAAGCCGCACAGCTCCATCGCCCAGAAGGAGACCACGATGGAGACCGGCATCGAGATCACCACGATGATGGTGGAGCGCACCTCGTGGAGAAACGCGAAGAGGATCAGCGCGGTCAGCACCACGCCGAGGAAGATGCTGTTCCAGGCGTCGTCGACCGAAGCGCGGATGAAGGCGCCGGAGTCGCGGACCCATTCGAGTTTCATGCCGCCGGGGAGCCGGCGGCTGCTGTCCAGCTCCCGGACTTCGGCGCGGACCGCGTCGATCACCCGGACCGCGTTGGCGTCGCCTTTTTTGACGATCTTGAGCACGACGCCGGGTTTGCCGTCGAAGAAGGCGAGGGAGCGTTTCTCTTCGGACTCCAGCGTGATCTTCGCCACGTCGCGCAGGTAGATGCGCCGTTTCTGAAAGGTGCCGATTTCGAGAGAGCCGAGATCCTCGAAGTTCCGGAACTCCGAGTCGTAGGTGACATTGATCTCCTGCACCCCCTGCCGGATGCGCCCGACCGGCACTTTGACGTTGCCTTCGGAGAGTTTCTTGAGCACCTGCACCACGTTGAGTCCGCAGGCGGAGAGTTTCCGCTTGTCGAGTGTGATCCGCAGTTCGAGCGGTTCGCCGCCGGCGATCTGCACCTCGGCGACGCCGGAGATGGTCGAGAGCCGGTCGGAAAGCTCCTCGTCGGCGTAGTCGTAGATGGTGTCGATCGGCAGGTCGCCGGTGAGCATCAGCGTGACGACCGGAGTGGCGTTCGGGTCGAACTTCAAAATTTCCGGCGCTTCGGCGGCGGCGGGCAGGTCGTTGCGGATTTTGTCGATCCGTTCGCGCACGTCCATCGCGGCGATGTCCACCGACTGGCCGAGCTGGAACTCCAGCAGAATCTGGCAGACGTTCTCCATGCAGGTGGTTTTCATCGTCTTGAGGCCGTCGATGGTGCCGACGGCGTCTTCGATCCGCTTGGCGACGTCGACTTCGATCTCAGCCGGACTTGCGCCCGGATAGACCGTGGTGACTGTGACGTAGGGGATCTCCACGTCGGGGAAGGCGTCCAGCCCCAGCTCGCGGTAGCTGTTCAGCCCGAAGAGCACGAGCATGAGGATGAAACAGCTCATCGCGATGGGGCGGGCGACGGAGGCGCGGCTCAGAAACATGGTGCGCCTCCTGTCATTTTGCCGGAGCGGTTCCGGTCTGAATCACTTCAACCGGTTCTCCGGGCTCGAGGAAACTCTGACCTTCGACGATGACCGGCTGGTCCTTGAGCACCTCCGGGTCGCGGAGCATGGTCCAGCTGCCGTCGACGATTCCGGTTTTCACGGTGATCTCCGCCGCTTTCTGCTGCGGCGTGACGACGAAGACCGCCTTGCGGTTGCCGGCCCGGGTGAGCACCGCCTCGTTGGGAATTCCTCTGCCTTCGACGCGGCGGAGGATGAGATCGACCTCATAGAGCTGGCCGCTGACGAATTCCAGACTCTTCGGCACCGCGATCTTGACCGTGAAGGTGCGCGACAGCGGGTCGACCGCCGGACTGCGGAAGGTGACCGGCAGCTCCGCCAGCTCTTTCCCGGAAGCGGAGAGGATCTTCGCCGTGGTTTTGCCGGGAATGACCTGGTTGTAATAGTTGGAGCTGATCATGGTGACCAGCTGCAGCCGGTCCGGATTTTCGATCTTCAAAATGACGGTGCCGTCTTTGACGTACTCGTCGCGATCCTTGTCGGTGAGGGTGATGACGCCGGCAAACGGAGCGCGGATGATCGAGTCGGAGAGGCTCTTTTCCGCCGTTTCAAGGTGTGCCTTCTCCTGTTCGACCCGGGCGGCGGCGAATCCTGCCTGCGCTTCCGCCTTGGCGATTTCCGCATCGGCCTGATCGAAGGAGAGTTTTGCGCGCTCATAGGCGTCCATGGAGACCGCCTGCGAGGTTTTCAGCCGTTCGGCGCGGTCGAGGTCCACCTTCGCCTTGTCCCGGACGGTCCGGGCCAGGTTGAGGTTGATCCGGGCGATGTGGAGCTCCGCCTCGGCGACTTCGACGTTTTTCTTCTGGCTTCTGACGTTGTTCTCGAGGTTGATCCGGTCCACCTGGAACAGCAGGTCGCCTTTCTTCACCCGGTCGCCTTCCCCCACCGGAATCAGGTCGAGGTTGCCGCTGGTTCGGCTGGAAATCTCGGCGGACTCCTGGGATTCCACGTTGGCCTGGACCCGGATTTTCTGAACGAACTCCATTTGCCGGGGCTGTTTCGCCACCACCTTGGCGGGAGCGGAAGCGGCGTCCTGACCGGGGGCCTCTCTGTCGCATCCGGCCAGCATCAGCGCGGCGAGCCATGCCGCGGCAACCGGAACTTGATACCGAAATGTGTGCATCGGGGTTTCTCCTGCATTGATGAATTTCATACTCCTCTTCTGTAGAGTAAACCATCTCTCGGAAAAGTCAAGCCGGAAACCCCCTCTCTTTCGCAGATTTCGGGGATTTTCCGTCCCCGCCGCGCCCCGGCCGGAACGGGCCGCGCGGTCCGCCGTCACCCGGAGAGGAGCCCCCGTTTTTTTTCGCTTTTTTCATTGGAAAAAAACAGCGGTGAAGCTATAGTATGAAACACGCCGTTTTGGTCCAACTTTTTTTAACGTTCAGAGACAATATCCATGCTGTATCTTCTCTCCTTGCTGAGCGGGGACTTCGGTCCGTTCCGTCTGTTCGATTATGTTACATTCCGTGCGGGCGGCGCCGCGCTCACCGCGTTTCTGCTGGTCGTGCTGCTCGGCGGGTTCACGGCGCGGCAGCTGCGGCGGCTCAACGCGCAGGCCGCCAGCCGCCTCGAAGGACTCGTCCCGCCGGAATTCATCGACAAGGAGAAGAACCGCACCCCCTGCATGGGCGGAATCCTGCTGATCGGGGCGATTCTGGTCACCGCGCTGCTCTGGAACGTCATGACCAATCCCATCGCCATTACGCTGGTCGTCGCCACCGCCGCCTTCAGTCTGATCGGCTTTGCCGACGACTTCATGAAGGTGGTCTACAAACGGCGCGACGGCATTCCGGGGCGGGCCAAGCTCGCCGGGCAGTTTCTGGTCGCCGGGCTCGCCGTCTGGAGTTTGAGCAGCATTCCCGAACTCCGGGAGCTGATGCGCCAGCTGATGGTGCCGTTCTTCAAGGAGCCGGTCTACACCGGGTTCTGGACTCTGCCCTTCGCGGTCGTGGTGATCGTCGGCGCCTCCAACGCCGTCAACCTGACCGACGGCAAGGACGGGCTCGCCACCGGGTGCACGATCTTCTGCACGCTCACCTATGCGGCGTTCGCCTACCTCATGGGCCACCGGATCTTCGCCGGGCACCTCAACATCCCCTACATCATGGGGGCGGAGGAGGCGATGGTGTTCGCCGCGGCCGTCTGCGGCGCGTGCATCGGATTCCTCTGGCACAACTGCTACCCGGCCTCGATGTTCATGGGCGATACCGGCAGTCTCGCCCTCGGCGGCGCGGTCGGCATGCTCGCGGTGATCGTCCGGCAGGAGCTGCTGCTCATTCTGGTCGGCGGCGTCTATGTGATGGAGGCGGTTTCGGTCATCCTTCAGGTCGCCTCCTTCCGGCTGACCGGGAAACGGATTTTCCTCTGTGCGCCGATTCACCACCACTTCGAACGCAAAGGGTGGACCGAGACGCAGATCGTCGTCCGCTTCTGGATCCTCGCGGGCGTCTTCGCGCTGATGGCGCTTGCGACGCTCAAACTGCGCTGACTCCCCTCCGGGGAAGAGCGCCCCGGCGCTTGCATTCCTGTCGACTGTCGTGTATCTTATTAGGAAACACGAATGGAAACTTTCGAGCGGGAGGAGCTCCGGCGCGATGCAGACGATTCAGGAACGGATTAAAATTCACGACCGTCATCAGTTCGAGATCAAACATGTGTATCCGTTGAACTCGAACGACGGCCGGGCGTTGCGCTATACGGTGGAGCTGTTCCTCTTCATCCCGCAGAGTCTGGACATCAATCCGGAGAGCCGCCGCAAGGAGGAGTTTTACCGGGATCTCCAGTCACGGCTCCGCTGGCAGACGCCGGTTTGCCTGCTGGATTCCCTGCTCAACGCGGAGGGGGCGGTTCTGGTGCGCCTCCGGGAGCGGATGAGCGAACTGGGGCGGAAACCGGATGACCCGGAGGCGCAGGAGCGCTTTGTCGATACGCTCAAACTCTGCTGCTCCATCGTCAAGAGCGCACTGCGCGACGAGATCGAGTTCTGCTGTGATTCCTGTCTGACGGCGGAGCGGATCGACCGGCTCGAAAGCAACACACAGACACTGCTGGCCCGGTTCCGGGAGCTGCGGCCGCTGCTGCAGGAGCCGCACCTCGATCCCCGCTATGCAGAGATCTATGATTTCGGCGACGAGTACATCAGTCTGGTGGCGGAGTACTATTTCGCCTCGCTGGCGGAGTCGCTTTCCGACACCGGGGAGATTTCGCGGAAACTGCGCAAGGCGGTTCTGCGGCTGGCCGCGGGGGAGGCGCACTACCGCCGCAAGCGCGGATTCGCTTCGGTCATCGCCGAAAACGATTCCAATGAGGCGGCCGTCTACCGGATGCGGGTGCTCAAGAAGATCATGGGGAGCATTCTCTATCTGCGGACCAGCCGGAGCGCCGACGGGCGGTTCGCGGAGGAGCTGCTGACCTCGCTTTCCGCCGGGCTGGCGATGTTTCTGGCGCTGATGCTCTCGCTGCTCGGGCGGCAATTGTTCGCCGACGTGACCGCCTGGTTCGTTGCGATTGCGGTGATCTGCTACATCGTCCGGGACCGGATCAAGGACAGCTGCCGCTTCCGGTTCATCGGCTGGGCGCGGAAGTTTTTCTTCGACTACACCACCCGGATCAGCGATGCGCACGGTCGCCGGGTCGGCACGAGCAAGGAGCTGTTCAGCTTCGTGCGGGAGTCGGCGCTTCCTGCTGAAGTGGCGAAACTGCGGGCGAAAAGTCTGGTGGTGGAGCTCGCCAACGCGCCGGAGGAGAACATCGCCTACTACAAGAAGAAGATCGTGCTGAACGCCGCCTCCTCTCCCGCCGGCGGGGCGTACACCGGCGTGGTGGATATTGTCCGCATGAACATCCGCCATCTGCTCGATCGAATGGACGACCCGGTCCGTTCTCTCCTGCTGCCGCACCCCGGTGGAATCCGCCGGGTGAACGGGCACTGTGTCTACCACCTCAATCTGGTTCTCCGCTACGCCGCGGAGGGCCGGCCCGAGGAGTATCGCAAATTCCGTTTGATCCTCGACCACAACGGAATTGTCCGGATTGAGCAGTGATTTCCGCCGGAAGAAATCGGTGAAAAAATCCGCCGCCCCCCTTGTTTTCTTTTCAAAAGCGTTTACATTGACTTAACCCCCTACGGGGTCAGGAGGTACATTCATGCTTTGCGACAATTGTAAAAAGAACGAAGCGACGATTCATATCAAAGAGGTGCACGACGGCAAGGTTGTGGCCTCCAACCTCTGCGCGGACTGCGCGCGGGAGAAGGAGGAGAAGGGCGAACTCGGTTCGCTCGGCTTCAATCTGGCCGAGGTGCTGTTCAATCTGGGGAAGCTGACCGAATCGGTGCAGGCGGCGCAGGAGGATCCTGCGCCGGAACCCGCCGCCGATTCCGGGCCGGTCTGCCCCGGCTGCGGCTGGAATTTTGAACGGGTCCGGGAGTCCGGCGGCCGGCTCGGCTGCCCGGATTGCTACCGGACATTTGCGCCGATGATCGCCGACGCGCTCACCCGGGTGCAGCGCGGACCGGTCCACCTCGGCAAACGGCCGCAGTCGGCCGGGCCGGGGAACCGGGCGGCACTGCAGTTCGAAATAGACAAACTCCGCCGGGAACTCGACGGACACGTCCAGCGCGAGGAGTACGAGGAGGCGGCTGTCTGCCGGGATCGGATCGCCCAGCTCAAGGCCGAACTGGACGCGCGCCCGGAGCCGTCCGGCGACGGGAACGGGGAGGGGAGCAGCGATGAATAACTCGATCGATCAACTGCTCCGCAGTCCGGTCAGCTTTCTGGCCGACTCCGGTCCGGAGGAGGATATTGCGCTGAGCAGCCGCATCCGGCTGGCGCGCAACCTGGCGGGGCGGCCGTTCCCTGCGGCGGCCTCGCTGGAGTCGCGGCAGGAGGTGTGTGAACTTGTTTCGCAGGCGGCGGCCGGGTCCGGCGTGCTGGGCTGTCCGGATTGCTACAGCTTCGACCCGGCGGAGATGTCGCCGCTCGATCGGGAGATCCTCTTCGAACGTCGTCTCGCCAGCCGCGACTTTCTCGAGCGGGATGGCGGCACCCGTCTGCTGGTGCGCGCCGACGAATCCAGTTCGATCATGGTTAACGAGGAGGATCAGCTGCGGATTCAGACCCTGCGTCCCGGGTTCCAGCTCGACGAGGTGTGGCGGGTCATCAATGCGCTGGATGACGAGTTGAGTGCCAAACTGGATTATGCGTTTGACGACAAGCTCGGCTACCTCACCAGCTGCCCGACCAACGTCGGCACCGGAATGCGGGCGTCAGTGATGCTGCATTTGCCGGGGCTGGTCCTTTCCGGTCAGATCGGGCCGACGATTCAGGGAGTGGCCAAGCTCAATCTGGCGGTGCGCGGCATCTTCGGGGAGGGGACCGACAACCGGGGCAACCTCTATCAGGTGTCGAATCAAAGCACGCTCGGCGAGAGCGAGACGCAGATCATCGAACGGCTCAACACGGTGATCAGCCAGCTGATCGCCCAGGAGAAGATCGCCCGTCAGCAGCTGATTCTGCGCGACCGTTTCGCCCTGCTCGATCACGTGGGGCGTTCCTACGGCATTCTCCGGCACGCCTACCGGATTACGACGGAGGAGGCGCTCAATTCGCTCTCCGGCATCCGGATCGGCGTCGATCTGGGCATGTTCAACACGGTGGACATCAAGATGGTGAACGAGCTCTTTCTCGCGATCAATCCGGCCCATCTGCAGAAACGGGCCGGCAAGGAGCTTTCCGCGCCGGAGCGTGACATCTGCCGTGCGGCCCTCTGCCGGGACAAGCTCAAGGGAATCTCCGCGGTCTGAACCGTGCGACAACGCTGTCGTGCCGGCTCCTCACCGGAGGCGCCGGCGCGGCTGTTGCGGACAACGTGTTCCACCGCAGATCACTGCTGTTTTTTCTTGGCGTCCTCGGCCGCTTTTTTCGCCTTTGCGTCGGCCGCCTGCTTGTCTTTGCGGGTTTTGTTGATGAGCTGCTTGAGCGCGCCCCGGTTGGAGGCGTAGGGGTAGCGTTTCTGGGCGCTGAGGAGGATGTTCAGGCGTTTGTTCAGATTTCCCTCTTTTTTGGCCCGGTTCATTGCGCCGGTCACCGCGACCGCCTGCTGCGTGACGATCATCTTGTTCAGCGCGGCCATGTTGGAGGCTTTCGGATATTTTTTTCTGGCGTCCAGCAGCATTTTGATCCGGTTATCCAGATTCTTGTTCTTGCGCGCCTGGTTCATCACATTGTTTACGGAGCGGGCCTGCTGGTCGGCGATTTTCTTCTCCTTGGCCAGCTGTTCCTGGCGGGCTTTCCACAGTTTCTGCTGTTCCGCCTGGAGGGTATGAAGTTTCTCCAGCTCATCCTTCAGGAGTTCCTTGTCTTCGGCCGAGAGATCCTCGTCGGTCAGGCGGCAGGTGCCGTCACGGTGAACGATTTCGATGCCGCGCCAGGTGACGTCGATTACCTCCACGTCAAGGTATCCGCCGAGTTTCTCGTACCTTGCTGCGGACAGTGCGGTGCCGAACAGCAGCAGAAGAAGTACGGCCGCGCCGGAAATTTTTCTGTTTTTCATAATGGTTCCCCTGAAACGAAAATGATTGGTTTGCCGTTTCTATTTTATTAATATACGATTTGACTGCTCTTTTTGCAAGACCCGTTCCACCGGTTGTTTCTGTTTTGTCCGGAGCTTCCGCCGAAGGAGGCGGACGGGGGTACGAAAACCGGTGATTAACTTTAAAGTTCATTAAACAAAAAAGTTCATTTTTTATAAAAGCGGCTCTTGACATTTCCGGATGAATCTGGTATAATTAAGAGAGATGAACGATGAACATTTTCGGATGGCGGATGAAATCATGGCGGAGTATTCGATACGGGACATTGCACGGATGGCTGGCGTGTCGGTCGGGACGGTGAGCCGGATCCTGAACAATGCCGACAACGTCAGCGATGAAATCCGCCGCCGGACGCTGGATGTGATCCGGCAGGTGAACTACCGGGCCGGTCGACGCGGCCGGCGGCCGGTGCATCAACTGCCCCGGGAGACGGAGAGCGGGCGCAGAATCCGGACGATCGCGATGCTTTCGCCGGGCATGTCTTCGGCGTGGAAGGGGAATGAACTCTGGACCACGTTTCTTTCCGGCATAGAGCGGGCCTGCGGGGAACGCGGCGCCCGCCTCGCCATCTACATGGCGGATATGGAGCCGGAGGAGATTGTGCGGGAGATCTCTTCCGGCGCCGACGGCGTGCTCATCAAGACCAATCAGGAGATGCCCGCCTACGTCGATGAACTGATTTCCCGGCTGCCCTGTGTGGGGTTCGGAGCGCTTCCCACCAGTGGAGCGTACCCGCAGGTGGTGCTGGACAATCATGCCGGCGGCGCGATTGCCACCCGGGAATTTCTTCAGATGGGGCACCGCCGGATTGCGTTTCTGAATCATGAGGCGCAGAACAGCATCTTCATCGCCCGTTCCAACGGATATATGGAAGTGATGAAGAGCGCCGGGCTGTTTCGCGGGGAATATCTTCTGGAGCTTCAACTTGCCGAATACCACAGCGTCACTTCGCCGGAGGCGGCGCCGCCGGATCTTTCCGGCGCGCTCGACCGGCTTCTGGCACTGCCGGAGCCGCCGACCGCGGTGGTGGTGGTCAACGACTGGGGGGCGTTCGGACTGCTGCGCGCCTGCCGGGCGAGGGGAGTCCATGTGCCGGAAGATCTCAGCATCATCGGGATGGATGACTCCGGCAGTTTCCCGACATTGCTGACGCCCTCTCTCAGTTCGATCGCCATGCCGTTCGACCGGGTGGCCTATTTTGCGTCGTGCACGCTCTGCGATCTGATGGACGGGGTCGGGGCACACCAGCGCAACGTGAATTCGATCGTGCAGATTGCCGGGGAGTTGAAGAAACGCGGCTCGATCTCTCCCCGTCTTGAACCGTGATGGATGATCTCTCTCTGCGCGTCAGAGCGGAAGAACAAAGAAAAAAAGCAGATGTCATGTTGAAACAACGGACCGAAGATATGTCAAAATGGAGGTGGACATGAGAAGAAGATTGTTTACTTTAATAGAACTTTTAGTAGTTATTGCGATCATCGCCATTTTGGCCGCGATGCTGCTGCCGGCGTTGAACCGGGCGCGGGAGTCGGCGCGGCAGGCCAATTGCCTGAGCAACATGAAGCAGATCGGGGTCATTGACCAGAGCTATGCGCAGGATAACAATGATTATCTGACTCCGGCGATCTATATACGGGATGGAGAAGAAAGTATTGTTAAAACCTGGTATCGCAACAACTATCTCCCGGTCGGGAACTTCAAGATCGTGCGTTGTCCCTCCACACAGCAGTTCGAAATTCGAGGTGCCGGCCAGAGCTGGACTGCGATCAACGGAGAATATTATGGACAGACACTGCTGCCGAATCTTTTCGTGCATCCCAATGCCGATTCCTCTAAAATGGAAAAATATGTGACGGACTACAACCTTATGGAGATGCCTTTCCCGAAAGTTACGCGGTTCCGTTCGCCCAGTAAGACGTTTTCGATTGCAGAATATTATTGTCTTGACTCCGGATGGGGTGCTGACAAGGGGAAGGTGGTCGCCTGGCAAAGTATTATGGAAGCTCACGGGGTAGATGCGTTTTTGGCATTGAATACTGAATCGCAGGGAACTCATATGGCGCGTTACAAATCGGTTCTGTTCGTTGGAGGAAATGCCTCTAAAGTCGCGCTGGTTCCCG
>NZ_DBEXAY010000164.1:0-17999 GCF_048170485.1 Victivallis sp.
GGTCTCGGCGGCATCTGGCTGGGCGGTTGCTGGCCTGAGCCGATGATCGCCCGCGACGTGATGGCCAAACTGCTCGGATTCTTCATGATTGCGGTCACGTTGATCGTCGTGGCGGTGCCGGAAGGGCTGGCGATGAGCGTGACGCTGAGCCTCGCCTACAGCATGCGCCGGATGACCGCGTCAAACAATCTGGTGCGCAAGATGCACGCCTGCGAGACCATCGGGGCGGCGACGGTGATCTGCACCGACAAAACCGGAACGCTCACGATGAACCGGATGCGGGTCGACAGCATGCACTTTGCCGCGTTTCCGGAAGGAAGCGGCGCTCTGCTCGAAGAGAGCATTGCGGTCAACACCACCGGCAATCTGTCGATCGGGCCGGATGGCGAGGCGGAAGCGGTCGGCAATCCGACCGAAGGGGCGCTGCTGCTCTATCTGAACGGGAAGGGGCTGGATTTCCGGCAGCTGCGTTCCCGGTTCCAGCTCAAGGAGCAGCTGACCTTTTCGACCGAGCGCAAATTCATGGCGACCTACGGCCGTTCCGCCGTGGAGGATCGGATGATTCTCTACGTCAAGGGCGCGCCGGAAATTCTGATGAAACGGTGCTCCGCACGGCTCACCGCCTCCGGCGAGGAGCCGCTGACGCCGGAGCGGATTCGCGAACTGGAGGCGGAGCTGCGCTCCTGGCAGGCGCGCGGAATGCGTACGCTCGCGATCTGCTTCCGCCGGGCGGAGCTCGCGGAGGGCGCGGATCTTGCGGAAGAGGCGAAGGATCTTGTCTGGATGGGATTTGCGGCGATTTCCGACCCGGTCCGCCCGGAGGTGCCCCCGGCGGTGGCGTGCTGCCGCCGTGCGGGAATCCGGGTCAAGGTGGTGACCGGCGACAGTCCGGAAACGGCGCGGGAGATCGGCCGTCAGATCGGGCTGGCCGGAGAGGGCGATTTCGCCCCCGGGGAGATCATCACCGGGCGGGAATATGCGGCGCTCAGCGATGAGGAGGCCGTTGCGGCGGGCCAGCGTTTGAAGATCATGGCGCGCGCCCGGCCGGAGGACAAGCTCCGGCTGGTCCGTTCGCTGAAGCGTTCCGGCGAGGTGGTCGCGGTCACCGGCGACGGTACCAACGACGCGCCGGCCTTGAACAACGCCGACGTCGGAATCGCGATGGGCAAGACCGGGACGGCGATCGCCAAAGAGGCGGCGGCGATCATTCTGCTGGATGATTCGTTCGCCAGCGTGGTCAACGCGGTGCTCTGGGGGCGTTCACTGTACGCGAACATTCAGCGTTTCATCATCTTCCAGCTGACGATCAACGTGACGGCGCTGACGATTGCGGTGGTCGGTCCCTTCGTCGGGGTGGAACTGCCGCTGACGGTGATTCAGATGCTGTGGATCAACCTGATTATGGATACGTTTGCGGCGCTGGCGCTGGCGACGGAACCGCCGGACCCGTCGGTGATGGACCGGCCGCCGCGGCGGAGCAGTGATTTCATCGTGACGCCGGGGATGGCGCGCTGGATCTTCGGCACCGGGATCGTGCTGGTGATCTTCTTCCTCTGGGCACTGCTGCGGATGGAGGGGCACACGGGAGCTCTGGTGCTGCGGGAGCAGACACTGTTCTTCTCGGTCTTCGTGATGATTCAGTTCTGGAACCTCTTCAACGTGCGGGCCTATGGTTCGGGGCAGGGATTCTTTGCCCGTTTCCGCGGGAACGGCATGTTCTACGCGATTGCCGGGGCCATTCTGGTCGGCCAGATCGTGATCGTGAGTTTCGGCGGCAAAGCCTTCCGGGTGACGCCGCTCGGCTGGCTCGACTGGGTGTGGATCGTGGTGGGCTGTTCGCTGATCTTCTGGGCCGGAGAGGGAATCCGGGCGGCGGCCAGGCTGCTGCATCGCCGGTAACTGCCTGGATATGGTGAAAACAGGGGGATCTCGATCCCCCGCTCTGGACTTTTTGTCCGGATGGGTATATATTGGCGAAGAGGACAGGCGGACTCGAATCGGGAGAGAATATGCGGCAGAAGTTGTTGTTGCTGGGGGCGGTTGTTTTCGGCCTGCTCGCTTTTGTGCTGACCTATCGCCAGCTGGAGGCGGAGAAACGGCGGATTCTGGGGGATTCCGAAACGGTTGTGTTGATCCGGATCACCCGCAACATGGTGGAGAACGAGGAGATCCGCGAGACGGACGTCGCCCGCCATCCGGTGCAGCGCCGCCGGGAGGCGCGCGGTTTCAGCCGGGAGATTCCGTGGAGTGAGGTCTCCCGGGTGATCGGCCGCCGGCTGGAGACCTCGATGAGCGCCAACCAGATTCTGCTGAGCACTGACCTCAAGCCGATGAGCCGCCGGCAGGGATTTACCGGTGTGATTCAGTCCGGCTGGCGGGCGGTTTCGATCCCGGTCGACCCGATCTCCTCGGTGAACTATCTGATTCAGCCCGGCGACAATGTCGATGTGATCGGCACCTTCCGTTTCCCCGACGTGCGAGGGGATGCCGCGCTGGATACGGTCACGCTGACCATTCTGCAGGATGTGAAGGTTCTGGCGGTGGGGAACCGCTGGGGGGCGTCGGCGTTCGACCCGGCCGCGGCCGGGCGCAGTTACGGCACCGTGACATTGCAGCTCTTCCCCGAGGAGGTGGAGATGATCGTCTTCGCCGCGCAGAAGGGGCGGCTGACCCTCTCGCTGCGGAACTTTGAAGATGAACGCATTGAACGCTCGATCGAATCGCGCAGTGTGAATTTCAAACTGCTGGAGAAGGAGATACCCGGCTACAACCGCCGCCGGGAGGAGCGCCGGAAACTGCAGTAGGGAGGCCGGAATGCTGGAGATCGTCATTCATCAACCGGGGAGCGCCGATGGTGTGGCGAAGCTGGAGAACGGGGCGTACCTGATCGGCTCCGGTCCGGAGTGCCACATCCGGATCAACCGGCCGGAGGTTTCCAGCCGTCACGCCCAGATGATCGTGCACGACAACCGGATGACGGTGATGGATCTCGGCAGCAGGAACGGCACTTTTTCCGGTGAAGGGGTGAGCTTTTACCCCAACGAACCCTACGACGTCCCCGTCGGCACGGTGATCCGGGTGGGGCGGGCGGAACTTCTGGTGCGTACCGCCGCAGACCGGAAACCGGCGCCGCCGCCTGCCGGAAGGGAAGCCGCGGCGGAAGAGAAGCTCTCTCTGCCGGGGGAGGGGGAAAAGGAGCCGATTCCGCTGTTGAAGGTCACCGGCGTGCCGGAGCGCTACCGGGCTGCCATCCGGGAGATCAAGCGGCAGGCCCACCGCGAACTGCTGACCCGGCTCAACCTCAAGAAACTGGCGGTTTCCGGCGTATCGCAGGAGGAGCTGACGCGCCAGGCGGGGGCGATGATCCGGGAGATTCTTTCGCAACTTACCGTGCCGCTGCCGCCGGAACTGCCGCTTGCGGTGCTGGAGAAGGAGCTGATCCAGGAGGCGATCGGCCTCGGACCGCTCGAATATCTGCTCGAGCGCGACGATATTACCGAGATCATGGTCAACGGCCCCGATCAGGTCTACGTCGAACGCGGCGGCGTCCTCTACCGGACCGACACCGCGTTTGCCGACAACAACCAGGTGCTTGCCGCGATTGAGCGGATTGTCTCCCCGCTGGGGCGGCGGATTGACGAAAGTTCGCCGATGGTGGATGCCCGTCTGCCGGACGGGTCGCGGGTCAATGCGATCATACCGCCGCTGTCGCTCACCGGGCCGACGGTGACGATCCGGAAATTTTCGAAGAAGCCGTTCACCGCCGCCGATCTCATCCGGTTCGGTTCGGTCTCCCCGGACATCATCCGGTTTCTGGCCGTCTGCGTGGCGGTGCGCAAGAATATTCTGATCTCCGGCGGCACCGGGTCGGGCAAGACGACCCTGCTCAATGTGCTGAGCTCCTTTCTGCCGAACCGCGAGCGGATTGTCACGATCGAGGACGCCGCCGAACTGCAACTGCATCAGGAGCATCTGGTGCGGCTGGAGTCGCGGCCGCCGAATGTGGAGGGGAAGGGGGCGGTGACGATTCGCGACCTGGTGCGCAACGCACTGCGGATGCGTCCGGACCGGATTGTGGTCGGCGAATGCCGCGGCGGCGAGGCGCTGGACATGCTTCAGGCGATGAACACCGGCCACGACGGCAGTCTGACCACGATCCACGCGAACAGTCCGCGGGATGCGCTTTCGCGCCTGGAGACGCTGGTGCTGATGGCCGGCTTCGACCTGCCGCTCCGGGCGATTCGCGAGCAGATCGCTTCGGCGATCCACATCGTTGTGCAGATCAGCCGCGAGCGGGACGGCAGCCGGAAGATCGTCAACGTGAGCGAGATCACCAAGATGGAGGGGGATGTCATCACGATGCAGGATCTCTTCGTATTCCGGCAGACCGGCTACGATGCCGAGAACCGGATGATCGGCGTGTTTGAGCCGACCGGCGGGGTGCCGACGTTTCTGGAGGAGATTTCGCGCGCGAAGCTCGACCTGGATATCCGCATGTTCAACCGGAAGGAGAGGTGAGCGAGGTGGAGTTCGTTCTCAACAGTTCTTTCTGGCCGGGCATCTGCGCATTTTTCTGCGTGCTCTGCGCGGCGCTGGTGCTGATTGACTCCGGGCTGTACATCGCCGGCCGCTATCGGGAGCGCTACCTGCGCGAGGCGACGACCGGTCTCGATGATGTGCTCATCCAGATGCCGCCCGGGCGGGTGTTCGATCTCGGGCTGGCGCTGAGTGCGGCCGGCGGCTGTGCGGTGGTGCTGCTCTTCGCCGCCGGGCTGGAGGATACGCCGTGGCAGTGGGGGCTGCTGATCGGCGCGGCGGTGGCGCTGGCGCTCTTCCCGGTGCCGCTTCTGGTGCTCCGTTTTCTGAAGCGCCGCCGGCTGGACCGCTTCAACATCCAGCTGGAGGACGCGCTCGGAATGATTTCCAGTTCACTGAAGGCGGGATTCAGCATCAACCAGGCGCTCGAAGAGGTGGCGGAGCTGGACATCCGGCCGGTGTCGGTGGAGTTCCGGCTGCTGACGCAGGAGATCCGGCTCGGCGTGCCGCTGGAGCAGGCGCTGGAGAATATGAACCGCCGGCTGGAGTCGGATGATTTTGCGCTGGTGGCGACCGCCATCCTCACGGCGCGCCAGACCGGCGGCGAACTCACCGCCACGCTGGAACGGGTGGCATCGCTGATCCGGGAACGGGTCCGCATTTCGAACAAGGTGCGGGCGCTGACGGCGATGGGGCGGATGCAGGCGCTGCTGATCGGGTTGATGCCGCCGGCGCTCTTCCTCGGGATGTACCACATCAACCCGGTGATGATGCGTTCGTTTCTGCACAGTCCGCTCGGGATCATCGGGATCATCCTGATGGTGCTGCTCGACATCGCCGGTTACTGGATGATCCGTAAAATTGTTTCGATCGAGGTATGAGGAGGGCGGAATGGGCAGTCTGATCGATTTCATCGCCGCCGGGTGTGCCGGAATTGCCGCCGGATGTCTGATGCTGTTCTGCTGCCGGGCGCTGGCCGGGGTGGAGCTGCGCCGGAGCGACGCCTTTCCCCGGTACGTGCCGTTGCTGTTGCGGCTGGCGGTGCCGTTTCTGCCGCTCACGCGCCGGGCGGCGTCGGCGCCGCTCTTTGCCGGCTGGCGCGACATTCTGGCGCCGCGGTTGTGGATGGCGGGGTACGGAGAGCTGTTCAGCCCGGAGGATTTCGTCGGTTTCAAACTGCTCTTCTGGGGGGGCGGATTTCTCTGGCTGGTGCTGGGGGCCTGTTCGGGTCATATCCTTCTCTGCACGGTTCTGGCCGGATTGTTCGCGGTCTATCCCGGGATGATGCTCAATGCGGCGATCCGGCGGCGGCATCTGGCGATCATGAAGGCGCTGCCCAACGTGCTCGATCTGCTGACGCTTTCGGTGGAGTCGGGGCGGGATCTCATGTCGGCGTTGCGCGACATTCTGGCCCGCCGCAAGCCGGATGAACTCGGCGAGGAGCTGACCCGGGCGTTTCAGGAGATTCAGCTCGGGCGCAAGCGCACCGAGGCATTGCGCGACCTCGCCCAGCGGGTGCGGCAGCCGGACCTGACCGCGACGGTCAATGCGATCATTCAGGCGGAGGAGCTCGGGGTGAGCATCGCCCAGCTGCTCCGCATTCAGGGCGATGTTCAGCGCGGCAAACGGTTCATGCTGGCGGAGAAGCGGGCCAACGAAGCGTCGGTGAAGATCATTATTCCGATCGTGCTGTTCATTCTTCCGGCGGTGTTCATCATGCTGCTCGGCCCGCTGGTCAATCAAGTGATGAGACTTTTTGCGAGATGAGGTGACGGGGCGCGATGATTTACAATATCAACCGACGGAAATATCTTGCCCGGCATCCCCGCTGGGCGGTGAGCTGGTTTGACCGGCTGCGCGGCATGATCGGGCGCCGTTTTGTCACGGGGGAGTTCGACGCGATGGTGTTCGAGCGGTGCGGCTCGGTGCACAGCTGCTGGATGTCGATTCCGCTGGATCTGATTTTCCTGGATGCCGACCGGCGCGTGGTGGCGGTGCGGAGCGATTTCCGCCCGTGGCGCTGGCCCGTCGCCTGCCGCCGGGCGGTGACGGTGGTGGAGCTGCCGGCCGGAGTGATCGTCGCCACCCGGACCCGGGTGGGGGACCGGTTGAATTTAAATTCCACTTTGGATGGCGGAGCGATTGAAAAACTCCAGGAGAAGAGTATGTTAAAAGCAGAAATTTCACCCTGTTCCAACGGCGCGGAGTGACGCCGGCCGGGACAGGTCCTGCGGGGGGATGGATGAAGATATTTTTTGTCAACGGTGTGCGAAGCGGCGATGAAGTGGAGTTCGCCCTGCCGGAGATCACCATTGGCCGGGATGACGGCAATATTCTGCGGATTCCGACCGAGGCGGTCTCCCGCTATCATGCCCGGCTCAAGCAGAATGAATCCGGAGTCTGGACGATTTGCGATCAGGGCAGCACCAACGGGGTGAAGCTCAACCGGGTGCGCATCGGCGGGGAACGGGAGCTTGCCGAAGGCGACCTCATTGAGATCGGCGATCAGATGATCCGGGTGACCGGGCTCAACGCGGAACCGCCGAAGGTGATATTCAATCCGATTCCCTCGTTTTCTCCCTTCCGGGGGGAAGGGGAGCGCGGGCTGGAGCCGGCGGCGGCACCCGGAACCGCGGTGGAGGAGCATGGTGCAGCTTCCGCCGGAGCGTCTTCCGCTGCCGCGTCGCCGGAACCCCGGACTTCGGAAGAGCCGGGCGGTGAAAGTGGCTCCGGGAACAAGCCGGATCTCGCCGCTCTGCTGGTCGGGCGGGCCGGGGGATTGTTCGACCGGACCCGGCGCGCGGCTCAGACTGCGGGGAGCGCGGAAGCGGGAACGAAAACGGAACCGGAGGCGCCTGCCGCCGCACCGGCGCGCCGCCGGATTTCCAACCTGACCTTTTACACGGTGATCGGCGTGGTCGCCGTCGTGGTGATCACCAGCGTGCTGCGCTGGATGGAGCCGGGGCAGACGCGGCCGGTGGCGAAGGCGGCGGAGCCGCCGCTTACCGTCTTCTTTGAGAAGGAGATCAAAGCGCCTGACAACGTGTTCCGCTTTGCGATGCTGCTGGAAGGGGAAAAGGTGACCTTCACGCTCGACGATCTCAAATCGCAGCGCCACTATCGCAGAACGTTTGAGAAACTCAATTCCGGCGCGGTATCGATTCTGCGCAGCCGGATTCGCTCTTCGGGAATCCGGGCGATGGTTCCGCCTTCGGCGCCGCGGACGAAGGAGCTGATCTCCCGGCATCTGGTGATTGCGGAGAAGCCGGATCTTCTGGAGTTCCGCCTGGCGGGGCGCTATGTGCCGACGGAGTTTGAGGCGGTCGAACAGGCGATTGATGATTTTGCGGAGAGCTACGGATTGCAGACGATCTCGCTTACGCCGGAGGAACTGCGCAATCAGGCGGCGGCCAGCTTCGCCAAGGCGGAGGATCTCTTTTCCAACCGTGAGGCGCGCCCGACCAATCTGCGCGATGCGATCGACCGCTACCGGCAGGTGGTGAACTATCTGGAACAGTTCTCGCCGCATCCGCCCCTGTGGGATCGTGCCCGGCGGCGGCTGGAGGAGGCGGAGGCGTTGCGCAAACGCAAGCTGGACAATCTGGAGTATGAGCGGGTTCGGCTTGGCGGCATCCGGGATTTTCAGCGGATGCGCCAGGTTTTTATCGAGGTGATGGAGCTGGCCGACCAGGAGTCGCCCGAGTTTGACATCGCCCGTCAGCGTCTGTTCAAGCTGGACAATTATCTCGGGAAGATGAAGCGATGAAAAAGATTTCCAGAACTGCCGTCGTAGGTCTGGTGATTCTGCTGGTGCTGCTGGGCGCGGGAGTCATCGGTTTTCTGTCGGGGGCGTTTCGTCCGAAGGCGCAGCCGGTGGCGCGGCTGCGGATTGTGGGGCCGCCCGGATTGCGGATTTCATCCGGCAGTCAGGTATTCAGCAAACCGCCGTTTCAGTTGCAGGTAAAACCGGGCGTCTATATTTTCAAGTATTCCGCGCCGGGTTGCCGGGAGCAGTGGGAAAAGGTGGAGCTTGAGGCGGGCGAGTTCAAGCGGATTGAACTGGATCTGGCGCCGGTGACGGCCTCCGTTCTGATCAACACCCGGCCGGTCGGGGCGGAACTGGTGGTCAACGGGCAGGTGGTCGGTGCGACGCCGCTGGTGCTCGAAGAGGTGCACATGGGGAGCTATTCCGGCTATCTCCGCATGCCCGGCTATGCCCGGCGGACGGTGGAGTGGAGTGTGGAAGATGAGCGGCCGAAACAGATCCTGATCGATCTGGATGAAAATGTCGGAACCGTCGCATTCAACAGCCGTCCGCAGGGGGCGCAGCTGTCGATTGCCGGCCGGGTGGTGGGCGTCACGCCCTACAAGGGGGAGCTGAACGAAGGGAAGTACCTGATCCGTCTGGAGCGGAACGGATACGTGCCGCTGGAGCAGACGGTAACCTTGAGCCGCGGCCAGCGGCTGGTGCGGGAGTTCGTGCTCAGTGCGCGGCCGGGTGGCGTCAAGGTGGAGTCGGATCCGGCGGGGGCGGAGGTTTTCGTGAACGAGACCAAGCGTGGAATCACGCCGTGCACGCTCGGGGATCTCTCTCCGGCGGTCTACACGGTTCGCGTGGTCAAGGCGGGATATGAGCCGATGGAGAAGACGGTGGAAATCGTCTCCGGCTTTCAGGATGAGCTGGCGTTCAAACTGCTCAAGAGCACCGGAATTCTGGAGTTGACGGTGCGTCCGGCGGGGGTGACGGTATCGGTGGATGGCCGGATTGTAGGGCACACGGAGTCGGACGGGGTGAGTGCGACGGGGACAGTGCCGATTGTGGTGCGTGAGCTGTCGCCGGGCTTCCACGAGGTGACGGTATCGCATCCGCGGTCCAATCCGGAAAGCCGCACGATAACGGTGCGTCTGGAGAAGGGCAAGGTGTGCCGTCCGAAAGCGATTGACGTATGGATTGCAAACTGTGAAATCCGTTACAAGACTGGAACGGTGGAGCTCGGGGCGCTGTACGAGGAGAGTGCGAAGGGGATTCTTTTCGGACCGGAACCCGGTGTAAAGATCGCGATAGACCGGGAAAAACTGGAATATGTCCGGAAGATCAATCCGGAAACCGGAGAATAATCATCAACGGGCTTGAATATCGGCCGAGGGTGAGTTATTTTAAGCAATTCGCACACGGGGCGTAGCGCAGTGGCTAGCGCGTCTGCTTTGGGAGCAGAAAGTCGCGGGTTCGACCCCCGCCGCCCCGACCATTTTGAAAATTCTCCGCCGACCGGACCTCTGGTCGGCTTTTTCGTTTTTGGGGCTGATTTTGAGGTGGAATTGGTCCATTTGCAGCGCCGGAGAGAATCCACTGTTTTCGCATTCCCCTCTGTGTTTTCGATGATCTCCCGACAAATTCTCCGGAGAGCAGAGGTCGCAGGCTTTTCGATTGGAGAAGCAAAAGTCGGGGAAACACACAGAAAAATCCGACCTCTTGATTTTGGGAATTGAAAAACGAGATTCTCCGCTTGCGGAAAAATATATTGTAATAGATTCATTATCAAGCCATTAATCAAAAAGCCTGCGGGGGTAGAGGTCGGAAGTTTTAGTTGTAACAACCCTACCATTTTCAAGGTTAAACTCTGGAGAAAATGGCCGTTTTTTCGATTTTTCCGAAATTTCCGGACAATGGTCGTTCCCCCATTTGACAAACTGCCGACCTCTTGCCGTTTATCTTTGAGTCCTTGTAATCGGCAAGCAATGGGATATAGTAACTCAAAGAAGGCTGTTACACCAATCTTTCAATAAAATGTTGTCCAAGCGGGGGGAGAAGCGCAACGCATAGGAAGAAAGCAATAGCGGACTTTCGAAGAAGCTTATTGGATAACTTTCAATCGGCAAGCCGTGAGATATCATAATTCAAAGGCCTTTACCCCAATTTTGCCATAAAAAATCGTCCAACTATGGGGGCGAAACGTAAAGTTTCTTCTGCTCCGGGGCAGGGGAGGCGGACGCCATCCCGGGCAGGTTTGTCTGACGGAAAATCTTTCCCGGTGTAATGTGCCGTGCCGGGATGGTGGGCTTCGGAGGCTTCTCCTTCTGCGCAGGTGGAAAAAAACGGCGTGGCGGTGTACATTATGTGAACGATGAATCGATAACCCCTTTAGAGGAACGGATGGAGCATCGCATCATGCATTTCACCAGCACCAGAAGCCGGCAAGACGTCACCTCCGCTCAGGCGATCGCCCGAGGACTCGCCGAGGATGGCGGACTCTTTATCCCATGTGAATTCCCGAAAATTTCCGCAGAGCAGATCGACCGGATGGTCGGAATGGACTACAAGGCGCGCGCCCGCGAAGTGCTCGCCCTCTACCTGACCGATTTCTCCGCCGACGAAATCGCCCGCAGCGTCGACGCTGCCTATACCGGCACGTTCGACCAGGAAAATCCGGCGCCGCTGGTCGAGCTTGCTCCCGGACTCAACATTCTCGAACTGTGGCACGGGCCGACCTGCGCGTTCAAGGATATGGCGTTGCAGCTTCTGCCGCATTTGCTGACGATCTCCGCCCGGAAAGCCGCTCCGGGGCGCACCATGGTCATTCTCACCGCGACCTCCGGCGATACCGGCAAGGCGGCTCTCGACGGTTTCGCCGACGTGCCCGGCACCAGAATCATCGTCTTCTATCCGCAGAACGGCGTGAGCGCCATGCAGAAACTTCAGATGGTCACGCAGAAGGGCGACAATGTCGCGGTCTGTGCGATTGAAGGCAATTTCGACGACGCTCAGAACGGCGTCAAGAAGATCTTCGCCGACCGGGAGATGAAGGAGTATCTGAATGCGCGCAATATGGAGTTTTCTTCGGCGAATTCGATCAACTTCGGGCGACTGGTGCCGCAGATTGTCTACTATGTTTCGGCCTATTGTGATCTGATCCGGCTGGGCAGACTTCGCCGGGGCGAGTCGTTCAACGTCGCGGTTCCCACCGGGAACTTCGGCAACATTCTCGCCGCCGTCTACGCCCGTGAAATGGGGATTCCCATCGCCCGGCTGATCTGCGCTTCCAACCGGAACAACGTGCTGACCGATTTCATCCGCACCGGCGTCTACGACCGCAACCGCCCGTTCTATACAACAACCAGCCCGTCGATGGATATTCTCATCTCTTCCAATCTGGAGCGGATGCTCTCATTGCTGTACAACGGCGATACTGCCGCCGTCGCCGGATTGATGGAGCAGCTCGCGCGGACGGGCCGCTATTCCATTGCGCCGGAGGTGCGCGAAAAACTTCAGGCGGAGTTCTACGGCGGCTTCTGCGATGATGCGGGCACCGCCGAAACCATCGGCGCGACCTTCCGGAACCATCGCTATCTTTGCGACCCGCATACCGCGGTGGCGCTCAATGTGTATGAACAGTACCGGCGCGAAACCGGCGACGACACCCCGTGCGTTCTGGCCTCCACCGCTTCGCCGTTCAAATTTGCGGCGGCGGTGCTGCCGGCGATTCAGTCGGGCAAACTGCCCGCCGATGAGTTCGGCATGGTGGCGAAACTTGCCGAGGTGAGCGGGATTCCGGTGCCGAAACCGCTGGCCGGTCTGAAGGATCTTCCGGTGCTTCATACCGGTTGCGTCACCAAGGAGAAGATGAACCAGTTCATCCGGGATTTCCTCGGCTGAAGGCGCGCAGCGGCGGGGCGCCGGGGGGCTGTGCTCTTTGCCGGCGCCCCGGCTGTCGGAATTCATTCGCGGAGAGACGCTGTGAAAATGGGTTCAATCTGTCGTCCCGGGTGCGGCGCCTGCTGCATTGCCCCTTCGATTTCGTCACCGATTCCGGGGATGCCGGCGGGGAAACCGGCCGGGGTTCCGTGTGTGAATCTGGATTCGGAGTTCCGCTGCCGGATTTTCGGAGCGCCGGAACGGCCGGCGGTGTGCAGTTCTCTGCAGCCGTCTCCGGATATGTGCGGTTCCTGCCGGGAGGAGGCGCTTGCCAATCTGATGGAGCTGGAACGGTTGACGGCGCCGCAGAGGTGAGTGTTTGCTGGAGGGCCGGTGGTGGTCCCCTTGCCGGGGAAACGGGCTGTTTTCACCAAAAAAACAAACTTCGATAAAATCCGCGACTTTAAAACTCTCCGATTCCGTGCTATATTAAGAGATGACAGCATTTCAACCATTCACCAAGAGCGTCAAATGAGTGAAACCATTGTTGTATTGGACTTCGGGTCACAATACAGCCAGCTGATCGCCCGGCGTATCCGGGAGTGTCACGTCTACAGCAAAATCATGCCTTATTCCACTCCTGCGGCGAAAATCCGCGAGGAGAATCCGCGGGGGATCATCCTCTCCGGCGGACCGTCGAGTGTCTATGCCGAACACGCTCCGAAATGTGATCCGGCCATTTTTGAGCTGGGAATTCCGGTTCTCGGCATCTGCTACGGTCTTCAGCTGATGATCCACACCCTCGGGGGCGAGATTACCCGCGGCAAGGCTCGCGAGTACGGCAAGGCCATGTTGAAGATCGCCGGAGAAAGCGATCTTTTTCAGGGACTTTCCGGCGAGATTCAGGTCTGGATGTCGCACGGCGACAAGGTGACCCGCATGCCGGAAGGGGGCTTTGAAATTCTCGGTTCCAGCGGCAACACCGAATATTGCGCGGTCCGCATGGGCGGCCGCAGTCTCTACGGCATTCAGTTCCACCCGGAGGTGGTCCACACCCCGCAGGGCAGTACGATTCTGCGCAACTTCTGCCGGAACATCTGCGGTTGCTCCGGCGACTGGACGATGGAGTCCTTCATCGAACAGTCGGTGCGGGAGATCCGGGCGAAGGTCGGCAGCTCCAACGTGATCCTCGGCCTCTCCGGCGGCGTCGACTCCTCAGTTGCCGCGGCGCTGATCCACAAGGCGATCGGCCGTCAGCTCAACTGCATTTTCGTCAACAACGGGCTGCTCCGCAAAAGCGAGGCGGAGCGGGTGCAGGATCTTTTCGGCCGCAACTTCGCCATGAAACTGATCTACATCGACGCCACCGACCGCTTCCTCGACAAGCTCGCCGGAGTGGATGAGCCGGAGAAGAAGCGCAAGATCATCGGCAACGAGTTTGTCAAGGTGTTCGACGACGCTTCCGCGAAGATTGAAAATGCGGAATTTCTTGCGCAGGGAACCACCTATCCGGATGTGATCGAGAGCGTTCCGATCGACGGAAACCCGGCGGCGATGATCAAGAGCCATCACAATGTGGGCGGCCTGCCCAAAGAGATGAAGTTCAAACTGCTCGAGCCGCTCAGCCGCCTTTTCAAGGACGAGGTGCGCGAGGTCGGCCGCCAGCTCGGACTTCCGGAAGATGTCGTCATGCGCCAGCCGTTCCCCGGCCCCGGTCTTGCGGTGCGTCACGTAGGGGCGGTCACCCGCCGGACGCTGGACATTCTGCGGGACGCCGACGAGATTGTCGTGGACGAGATCAAGAAGGCGGGGTTGTATTACCGCATCTGGCAGACTTTCGCGGTCTTTCTGCCGATCCGCAGCGTCGGCGTGATGGGGGACGAACGGACCTACGACCATGTCATCGCATTGCGCGCGGTGGAGAGTACCGATGGTATGACCGCCGACTGGGTCCAGCTTCCTTATGATCTGCTCGGCAGGATCTCCACCCGCATCATCAATGAGGTCAACGGCGTCAACCGCGTCGTCTACGATATTACCAGCAAACCGCCGGGCACCATCGAGTGGGAATAATCCGCCGGAACGTGCGGTTCCGCTTGGCCGGAACCGCATCTCGGGCGGAGTGTTCCCTGGATTCGCACCAGAACCAGGAGTTTCGTCATGCAGATCATTGCCGGCAAAGCACGCAGCATCGAGCTGAACGTTCCGCCGGGCATGGGAGTGCGGCCGACGGCCGGACGCTCCCGCAAGGCGCTGTTCGACAGCATCGGCGGGGCGTTGCCGGGGAGTTGTGTGCTCGATCTCTTCGCCGGCTCCGGCGCTCTGGCGCTGGAAGCGGCCAGCCGGGGGGCGGCTGCCTTGTGGCTGGTGGAATCCAATCCGCGCCATGCGGCGGTCATTGAGGAGAACATTCGCAAGGTCCGCCGCGCCGGAGTGGAGGCGCCGATCGAACTGCTCCGCGCTTCGGTGCTCGACACCGCGGTCTGGGTGCGCCGGATTGTGCCTGCACCGGATTTCATCTTTGCGGATCCTCCTTATGCGGAGTCGGTGGAATTTTTCCGGCAGCTCACCGCGGATGCACGCTTTACGGAAGCGTTTGCGGGAGCCCGGCTGATCTGGGAGATTCCGGATACTCCGGGGGCGGTCGGGAATTTTCTCTCTTCATCCGGAGTGACGTCGCTTCAGGTGCGCCGTTTCGGCGGAAGCGATTTTCTGCTCGGAGAGCTCTGCCATGCCTGAACCCGCAGACTGGACGTGGGAGTTCGCTACGGCGGCGACCGCCGCCGAACTGGGGACACATCCGGAGCTTCTGCTGAAAACGGCAACTCCGGTCAAAGCCAATCCGGTGCGGAAGGTATTCCGCACGAAAGAGTTCTATTTGAAGTTCGATTGCCGCCCGGGGAACCGGCTGGCGCGGGAGTGGCGCAGCGCCGCACTGCTCGCCGCCCGGCATATCCCGATGGTGGAGCACTTAGCTTGGGGGCGCTCTTCGCAGGGGGAACTTCTGATTACCCGCGCGCTGCCGGATGCGGAGCAGGCGGGAACCTATTTTTTCCGCCAATGCCTGCGGAACGGTGTTCCGGCGGAGGTGTTTGCCGAAGCGCTTGCCGAGTTTGCACGGCAGATCATCGGTTCCGGCCTGTTCCATCCGGACTTTCACTGCGGCAACGTGCTCTATCTGCCGGAGCGGAACCAATTTGCGCTGGTCGATGTCTACGGCGTGCGGCGTGCCACCATGTTCGATCATTTCCGATACTACCGGATGGAGCGGATTCTCATGGAACTGCGCGAAGCATTCGATCGCGCCCATCTGTTGCGTCTGCTCGCCATCGAGGGGGTGTCTGCGCCGGAATCTTTCTACCGCAAGATGTTGCATCGCGAAGCGCGCCATCTCTTTCACGAGTGGCCGAAGCGGCGGCGGCAGATTCTGGCCGGATATCCGAAATTCACCCGTGCGGAGGAATCACTGCTTCGTGTGGTCGATCCGGCGGGGGAGGTCAGCGACGTTTCGACCGCAGAACCGGTTGCGGGGGATTCCGGCGAGTTGGAACGGCTTCTGCTCGCCCATTTCTTTCTTCAACTGGCGTGCATTCCGCATCGGCGGGTGGTTCTGCTGGACCGTGCGGAGAATCTGCTGTACCGGGAGGCACGTCCGGCCGGCAGTTCTGCTCCGGTTCCCGTCGGTGACTGGCCGGAGCGGCTGGCGGCGTACGGTCTGGAGTTCCGCCCGGAAGAGTGGGGTTTTGACCGTTTCGGGCGGCCGGAACTTCAGAATTTTCAACAGGTGACAGCTCTGGTTTGAGGGGAGGGCGAACATGCTGGCAAAAACCTTTTCCGCCGCGGTGATCGGCATTGATGCTTATCCGGTTGAGATTGAAGTGAATGTGACCGGAGCCGGGGCGAATGTGCCGGAGAGTATGGTTTCGATTGTCGGTCTGCCGGATGCGGCGGTCAAGGAGAGCCGGGACCGGGTCCGTTCGGCGATTTTGAGCAGCGGAATGGTGCCGCCCCGCGGTTCGACGGTGGTCAACCTCGCGCCCGCAGATCTGCGCAAGGAGGGGGCGGCGTTCGATCTGGGAATCGCACTCGGCATGCTCGCCGCTTCCGGAAGCATTCCGAAAGAGCCGCTGGCCGTGGCGGCGGTGCTGGGGGAGCTGGCGCTCGACGGCACGGTCCGGCCGGTGCGCGGCGCGCTGCCCATTGCGGCGCGGCTGGCGGAGAACGGCGGCCTTGAGGCTCTGCTGGTTCCGGCGGCCAACGCGGAGGAGGCGGCGCTGGGGGCAGGGGAGAGTCTGCCGGTGTACCCGGTGGCAAATCTGCGCGATGCGATCGACCAGATCAGCCGGGGGTACGGTCAGCCCTGTCGCGCGAGCATCGCGGAGTACCAGGCCGGATTGCAGGAGAACATTCCTGACTTCGCCGATGTGAAAGGGCAGAAGATGGCGCGGCGGGCGCTGGAAATCGCCGCCGCGGGCGGACATAACTGTCTGATGATCGGGCCGCCGGGCACCGGCAAATCGATGCTGGCAATGCGCCTGCCGGGAATCCTGCCGCCGATGAACCGGGCGGAGACGCTGGAGACCAGCCGGATTCACAGCGTGCTCGGCCTGTTAAGTTCGGGGCAGCCGTTACTGAACCGACGTCCGTTCCGGGCACCGCACCATACGATCAGCGATGTGGGGCTGATTGGCGGCGGGCGCGATCCGCATCCGGGGGAGATCAGTCTGGCGCACAACGGCGTGCTGTTTCTCGACGAGCTGCCGGAGTTCAAGCGCAATGTGCTGGAGGTGTTGCGACAGCCGCTGGAAAACGGCTGGATCACGGTGAGCCGGGCCTCGGGGAACTGTACGTTTCCGGCGCGGTTCATCCTTTGCGCGGCGATGAATCCGTGTCCGTGCGGGCGCGGAGAGTACGAGCTTGGCTGTACCTGCCGCCCGGAGGAGAAGCGGCGTTACCGCAAGAAAATTTCGGGGCCGCTGCTGGATCGGATCGATCTGCAGGTGGAGGTGCGCCAGCTTTCGGAAGCGGAACTGCTGGCGGCGCCGGACGGGGAATCGAGCGCGGTAATCCGGGAACGGGTGATTGCGGCGCGCCGTCTTCAGGAGGAGCGGCTGGGCCGGCGCAAACTTTACTGCAATGCGCAATTGACCAGTCGGGATCTGCAGGAGTTCTGCCGGCTGTCGTCGGGGGGACAGATGCTGATGCGTCAGGCGATTGCGCGGTTCAAGTTAAGTCCCCGCGCGTACGACCGGATTTTGAAAGTGGCGCGGACGATTGCGGACCTGGCGGGCAGTGCCTCGCTTCAGGAGGAGCACATTTTTGAAGCGATCAACTACCGTCGCGGGGAAGATTAACTGCGAAAAAAATGTTTTTTCTGCGAAGCGTTGCTTGTATTCGCCTTAAATTCATGTATATTAAATGATGCAGTTGCTTGAGTGACTGAAGTCGGGATATAGCGCAGCCTGGTCTAGCGCGTTTGACTGGGGGTCAAAAGGTCGAGAGTTCAAATCTCTCTATCCCGACCATTTTTATGCCGAAATTTCGGGAATCTGAGCTCAAACTCGGGTTCCCGTTCTTTTTTGTCCGTCGATTATGCAAAAGCCAGATGCGAGAAGGAAAAACCTTTTGAGGAAAAGTTCTTTCCTTCTCGCGCTCTTCCTTTTCCAAACCTTTTTGAACCGCCTTGATTCAATTGGTCTCCCAATTGAATCAAGGCAAGCTTGAAAAATCGGTACAAAAACAGGGCGAATGCCCGCATCATTTTCCGGTTATTGAATCCGGCCGCAGCAAATATCACATTCAGCTCATCCCCCAGGCTGCCGCGCAGTTG
>NZ_DBEXAY010000165.1:0-5633 GCF_048170485.1 Victivallis sp.
AACCAACTGAGCTAATTGCCCCCATGGTCGGATTTTTTAATATAATCCGGACCGGGCAGGATATCAAGCCGCAGGATACGGGTTTTCCCGTTTTTTCAGCGGCTGTAGCGCGGGGTGCGCGCCGCTGTCAACACGAAGACCGGTCCGGAACCCGCCTTCAACAGCGCGTTGGCCGCCGCCGTCAGCGTCGCGCCCGTCGTGAAGATGTCATCCACCAGCAGAATCTGTTTCCCGGCAATCCGCTCCGGATGGCGCACCGCAAAGGCTCCGGCAGGATTCCGGTGCCGCTCCGTCCGGTTCAGGCTGGATTGCCGCCGGCCGCGTTTCACCCGTTTGAGCGCGTCGGCGAATGGAATGCCGAGATTCTTCGCCGTCACGGCGGCGAAAAGCCCCGCCTGATTGTAGGAACGAAGAAAGAGCCGCGTGTAGTGCAGCGGAACCGGGACCACCAGATCCGCGTGAAAGTTCTCCTCCCGCATGACTTCGGCGGCCAGTTCCCCCAGCGGACGGGCCAGCTCCGGGAAGTTGTGAAACTTGAAGTCGTGCAAAACCTTTCGGGCCAAGTCGCGGTATTCGAACACCGAAGCCGCGCCGACCCACGGCCGGGCGGGCGCCGCCAGGCATTTCGAACAGACGGCGAGCACTCCATCCAGTTCGCCGCCGCATCCACGGCAGTGCGGAGCGGGAATCCGATGCAGCTCCTTCCGGCACTCCGGGCAGAACCGGTTGACCCCTTCGCCTTCGCCGACCTTGCAGATCGGGCAGGGGAAGAGGTTGAACCACGCCGCAAATTTCCGGAACCATTCCACCATGTCGGAGTTTCCTGTCTTTTCGGGAAAATCCATCTTCTCAACGGCTCCCGCATTTCTCGTCAGTATCTCTGCCGGGAGGCTTCCGGGAGTTGCGGCAGATAATTTTCCCAGTGGCGGATGCTCCGCAGATCCCAGCGACCCAGTACCACTTCCACCAGATCGAACCGCGCCCGCAGTGCCGGCATCCGGAGCATCTTCCAGTAGAATTTTCCGGCCCGGAAGTTCCGCCGCCGCTGGCGGGGCGAAAGATTGTCCAGCGGCCGGAAGAAGCCGGTGCGCCGCAAGGTCTTCACTTCGACGAAAACCAGCATTGCTCCGTCGCGCGCGACAATGTCCAGTTCGCCCGCCTTGATCCGCCAGTTCCGCGCCAGAATATCGTACCCTTTCGTCTTCAGCAGACGGCAGGCGAGCGCCTCTCCGCGCCGCCCCAGCTTCAAATGTGCCGCGCGCGCGAGTTTCATCTCCGCGGTTCCACCTCCAGCAGACGCGCCAGAAGTTCCGTCTCCCCCGCGTAGGTGAGTTTCAGATTTTCCGCTTCGTTGTGCACCATGGCGACCGGAAACCCCGCCGCTTCCATCACGCCGGCATCATCGGTGAATTCCCGGTCGCCCGCGCGGCGGTACGCCTCCTCCAGCGCCGCCCGCCGGAACACCTGCGGCGTCTCCACCCGCCAGAGGCCGCTGCGGCTCACCGTTTCACAGATGAGTCCTGTCGCATCGGTCCGTTTGAGAGTGTCGGTCACCGGTTTGCCCGGAATCGCGCCGCCGGTGGTCCGCGCCGATTCCACCAGCCTTTCCAGCAGGGCGAGGGTTGCCAGCGGACGCGCCGCGTCGTGAATGGCCGCAATCGTCACTCCGTCCGGCAGGGCGGCAAGACCGTTCTTCACCGATTCGCTCCGGATTGCGCCGCCTTCCGCCCAGATGAGACGTTGACCCGGCAGAAAACGATCGGCCGCGGCGCGGAAGAGCTCCCGCTCCGCGCGGGGAACGACGACGACGATCCGCCCTGCGAGTTCCGGCAGAAAACGGCGCACGGTGTGGAGAAAGAGCGGCATACCGGCGAGTTCGATCAGCAGTTTGTTGCCGCCGCCGAACCGGCGGGCGGAACCGCCGGCCACGATCACCATTCCTGTATCATCGAGCATGGCTTGGAACCTTCCGTATCTTACCCCGTCACCAGCGCCCGGAGGCGCCGCCGCCTCCCCCGCGACCGCCGCCGCCGGAGAATCCGCCTCCCCCGCCGAAGCCCCCGCCGAAGCCTCCTCCGAAACCACCACCGAAGCCCCCGCCGAAGCCGCCGGTGTGACCGCCGCGCCCGAAGCGGGATACAATGAGAAGGATCAGAATGATGAAAACGGCGACCGGCAGGAACGAATCGGATCTCCCCGTTCTGCGGCGGGAAGCGCGGGCCGGAGCTTTCGGTTGATTTTCCGGCGCCTTGCCGGTGACGAAGCGCTGCACCTCCCCCACGGCGAAGAGGACGCCGTCGGTGTAGCGGTTTTCGCGGAAGAAGGGAGCGAGGCCGCGGATGATGTCCCCGGCGCGGGCGTCGTTGATGTCGCCCTCCCAGCCGTAGCCGATTTCAAGACGCATTTCGTGGTCGCGCAGCGCGATGATGAGGATGGCGCCGTCATCTTTGTCTTTGCGGCCGATCTTCCACTGATCCATGACGCGGATGCCGTACTCTTCGATGGGGGTGCCGTCGAGCGTGTCGATTGTGAGCACCGCCATCTGCCCGCCGCCGGTGGCGGTCTCCAGAGCGCGGATGGCCGCATCGATTCTGGCCGCGCCGTCCGAGCCGAAAATGTTCGCCCGATCGACCACCCGGCCGGTCAGGCGGGGCACTGCCGGTTCTGCGGCGGAGAGGCCGAAGAGCACGCCGAGCAGTAGAAATAAAAACAGACGTTTCATGAGAGCGCCCCTCGCCCGGTCAGAAGTTCACCGCAGGCGGCGTTGCGGCGGCGGCGCTTCCGGCGGGCGGCTGAAAGTACTCCGCCGGCTTGAATCCGAGCCCGGGCACAAAGAGCGAACCGGGGAACTTGCGGATGGAGGCGTTGAATTCCCGCACAACCTGATTGTAGCGGGTGCGGGCGACGCTGATCCGGTTTTCGGTGCCGGCCAGTTCATCCTGAAGGCGCAGGAAGTTTTCGCTCGCCTTGAGGTTCGGGTAATTCTCCGCGATGGCGAGCAGGCGCCCGAGGACCCCTTCGAGCTGGGAACCGGCCTCCGCCTTGGCGGCGGGACCCTTTGCCGCGAGAAGACGGCTGCGCGCGGCGGCGATTTCGGAGAAGATCTTCTCCTCGTGTTTCGCGTAGCCTTTGACGGTGTTCACGAGGTTCGGAATGAGGTCGGTGCGGCGCTGGAGCTGGGTTTCGATCTGGCTCCAGTTTTCGCGCACCTGTTCGTCGCGTTCGATCAGGCCGTTGCGGATTGAAATCGCGGCGATGACGGAGATGACGATGACGGCGGCGATGACACCGAAGGTGATCCAGAGAGCTTTCATTCGTATGGGTTCCTTATCTTGCATTCAAACTATGTTACAAAATACTTCCTGTCGAGTTTTTTTTCAATTCACAAGCCGGCAGGGCGGATTGATTTTTTCAAAAAGAGCACTATCTTTATCTCATTGAGCGGAACAATATTGTTCCGGAGAGCGAACGACCAAAGAGGAGGTGTTATCATGTCTGAAATCAGAGAGGTCTACGCCAGAGAGATTCTGGACTCCCGCGGCAACCCCACCGTCGAGGTGGAGGTCGAGCTGGAATCCGGTGCGGCCGGGACGGCGGCAGTTCCGTCGGGGGCGTCCACCGGCGAAAACGAGGCGCTTGAACTGCGCGACGGCGACAAGAAGCGTTACGGAGGCAAGGGCGTGCTCAAGGCGGTCGAGAACGTCAACGAGAAGATCTTCCCCGAAATCGAGGGGATGGAAGCGCTCGACCAGATCGGCATCGACCAGGCGATGATCGAACTCGACGGCACGCCGACCAAGGAGAAGCTCGGCGCGAATGCGATTCTCGGCGTTTCGCTGGCGGCGGCGCATGCGGCGGCGGCGGAGCTGGATCTGCCGCTCTTCCGCTACATCGGCGGAGTCAACGGCAAAGTGCTTCCGGTGCCGATGATGAACATCATCAACGGCGGTTCGCACTCCGACGCGCCGATCGCCTTTCAGGAGTTCATGATCCGCCCGGTCGGTGCGGACTCCTTCCGCGAGGGGCTCCGGATGGGGGCGGAAACCTTCCACGCGCTCAAAAAGATCCTCAAGGACAAGGGGCTCTCCACCGCGGTGGGTGATGAGGGCGGTTTCGCGCCCACCTTCAAGGGCGGGACCGAGGAGGCGCTCGATTCGATCATCAAGGCGATCGACCTGGCCGGTTACAAGCCGGGCAAGGATATCATGATCGGGCTGGACTGCGCCTCGAGCGAATTCTATAAGAAAGGCATTTACGACTATACGAAATTCGAGGGGGATTCCGCACCGAAGCGGGATGCCGCCGCGCAGGTGGAGTACCTCGAAAAGCTGATCCGGCTCTATCCGATCGATTCGATCGAAGACGGCATGGCCGAATCCGACTGGGACGGCTGGCGCCTGCTGACCGAGAAGATCGGCGACCGCTGTCAGCTGGTCGGCGACGATCTCTTCGTCACCAACGTCAAATATCTGGCGAAGGGGATCGAACTCGGCGCGGCCAACTCCATTCTGATCAAGGTCAATCAGATCGGCACGCTGACCGAGACGCTGGATGCGATCGAGATGGCGCACCGGGCCGGTTACACCGCCGTGGTCAGCCACCGTTCCGGCGAAACCGAGGATACCACGATCGCGGACATCGCCGTGGCGACCAACGCCGGGCAGATCAAAACCGGTTCGCTGTCGCGTACCGACCGGATCTGCAAATACAACCAGCTGCTGCGCATCGAAGAGATGCTCGGTGATCTCGCCTGCTACGGAAACTGAAACGCCGTTTCCGGTCTCTAAATAACGGGAGCCGGTTCTCCGTCACGGAGAGCCGGCTCTTTTCTCTTTCGCCGTCTTTCGAGTTGAAAAATCTGTTAATCCTCTCCTCTGCAACAAATTGCAGAAGTGACGGAAGAGGAATTCTCTTCTCCGTTATTTCTCCGTCACTTTGCCGTCACTCTGCCGGGGCGTTCTGCCGCCCAGCGCGATGGCGAGAAGGAGAAAGAAAGCCAGACAGTAGGGGTAACAGAGGAATTTCAACACCTCGAAGGCGGAGACCGTCGCGGCGCCTCCGGCCAGACCGACCGCGGCGAGCACCTGCGCTCCGTAGGGAAGGATTCCCTGAACGATGCAGCTGGCGCTGTCTAGAATGCTGGCCGACCGCTCCGGGGCGACGCCGTAACGGCGGGAAATGTCGCGGGCGATCGGGCCGGCGATGACGATGGCGACGGTGTTGTTGGCGGTGAAGAGGTTGACGGCGGAGACCAGGAGCGCGATGCCGTATTCGGCGCCGCGGCGGCCGTGGATGCCGCGTTCGATGATGCGGAGCATGTATTCGATGCCGCCGTTGTAGCGGATCACTTTGAGCAGGCCGCCGGCGAGCAGGGCGACGATCAGCGTTTCGGACATGCTGAGCGCGCCTTTTCCGGCGGCGTCCAGGAACTGCCAGAAGTCGAAGCTGCCGCAGCCGAGGCCGACGATTCCGGCGAAGAGGGTGCCGAAGGCGAGCAGCGCCATCACGTTGACGCCGAAGAGTGCCAGGATCAGCACCGAGAGATAGGGCAGCACGCGGAGAACGGTGCTGAAATGGATCGCGGCGGGTGCAGGAGCCGCGCCGCCCGGGCTGAGCAGGAAGAAGACGATGAG
>NZ_DBEXAY010000166.1:0-5391 GCF_048170485.1 Victivallis sp.
TCGGGCTCATTATTATGAAGAGGGAAATGCCGTCGGGCGGTTATCGTCGTCTGACGGCATTCATTTTGTGGCCATTTCCCCTTTCGAAAAAATCTCCCCTCGATCCACCATCACCATGGAGCTGGCTGGGCGCTTACGTTAGAATGACGATTTCAAAGAATTATGGGACGGCAGTGACATTTTTTCAAGAAAAGTGATAGCACACTCTATCTCTATCAATAATGACACCGCATTGGTTCTTGCAACGTTCAAGCAGGCATTTGAATGCCGTGGAAAACCGAGTGGTCTAACTTTTCATAGCGATCAAGGAATGCAATATTCTGCATATGCTTTCAGGATGTATCTCCGTGAGTGTGGTGTGATACAATCTTTTTCGAATCCTGGAACTCCCCATGACAATGCTGTTGCGGAGGCATTTTTCAGTATTATGAAAAGAGAGGAGATATCCCATAACTACTATCACACTGAAGAGGAACTTGATAAAACGGTTACAGACTTTATTGACTTTTATAATTCAATGCGGCCTCATCGCAAGCTGCATAATCTCTCGCCAGATCAATTCGAAAAGAGTTTTTCTCTAAGGGGACAAATGGAACAGTCTAATGGTTCCGTTGACAGATAGTCGACGACTTTATGCACAAAAGACAAAAATCATCCACGTTGTAATTGAATGTTGACCAGTTGGTGCACTTTGGCTTTTCCAGGACATTTCTCGGTCAAAAATAAAAGAGATTTTGAACACGGGACAAATCCCAGCGTTCAAAATCTCGTTACTACTACAAATGGTCGGGGTGAGAGGATTTGAACCTCCGGCCTCTGCGTCCCGAACGCAGCGCTCTAGCCAGACTGAGCCACACCCCGACGGATTGTTTGGTTAACACCTTTCCGGCGCCAACAGTTTATAATATATACCGCGAACGCCGGAAAAGCAAGCTCAATTTGAGGAGTTTTTCAGAGAAATTACAACTTTCTTGAACGCGCCTTCGCCTTCCGACTCCGTCGTGATCTCCGGATCGTTCTGCAAAGTCACATGAATGATACGCCGATCGTGCGCATTCATCTCCGGCAGCTTCACCGGATCACCCCAGCGCTTCACCTCTTTGGCCGCATCCAGCGCCTGCTGTTCCAGCTGGGCCGTCGAATTGCGTTCGCCCCCGTCGTTGTAGCGGCGACGCTCACGGCGTTCCCGCGGCTGACGGCGCGGCTGCTGTTCCCCGTTCTCTTCCTCATTCTCACGCGGAGCACGCGCTTCCCGCTCGCCCTTCGCATAGCCGTCGATGTCCAGCAGAATGTGCGGGCAATCCTCGTTGTCCTTGAACATGATCCGGTTGAGCAGCAGCTGAAGGCTTTCCAGCGCCTGCCCCTTGCGGCCGATGATCCGGCCCGCATCATCCGAAGTGATCTTCACCGCCAGCCGGTTCCCCTTTTCCTCAATGCGGAGCGTGGCATTGAGCCCGAGGTAATCAAACATGGTGGCCAGCGTTTTGATGATCTTTTCCTTCTGCTCCTGGAACTTCTCGTTGTCTGACATTGACTTCTTCCCTTTTCCTTAATGTTGAATTCCGGTTGGCGCGGCCCGGTTTTATCTGGCGTCTTTGACTGGCGCCGCGCACTGCACGTTCCCGCTGCGCTGTTGGAGACGCAGCTGAATGATACTGAATATGTTGCTGACCGTCCAGTAGAGCGTCAGCCCCGACGGCAGATCGTAGAGGAATATCAGCATGACAATCGGCATCGCCATCATCATCTTCTTCTGTACCGGATCCATCGACATCGGCGTCATGCGCTGCTGAATCACCATCAAAACCGTCATCGCGATCACCAGCGGATTGATCGGCAGGCTCCAGCCGAAGAGAAAGAGCGGAATCCGCGCCACCGTATCCGCCGCCGCCAGGTCATGCGACCAGAGAAACGGCACCTGCCGCAGTTCCACCGCCCCGTCCAGCGTGGCGTACAGCGCGAAAAAGACCGGAATCTGCAACAGAATCGGCAGGCATCCGCCGAACGGATTGACCTTCTCCGTCCGGTAGAGCTCCATCATCTTGGTGTTCAGAAGCTGCGGATTGTCCTTGTACTTTTCGCGCAGTTCCTGGATCTTCGGCTGTACCGCCTGCATCTTTTTCATCGAAGCGTTGGCTTTGGCGGTGACCGGGTAGAAGAGCAGCCGCACCAGCAGCGTCAGAATGATGATGCTCACCCCGTAGGAG
Source organism: Victivallis sp. (assembly GCF_048170485.1). Classification (NCBI taxonomy): domain Bacteria; kingdom Pseudomonadati; phylum Lentisphaerota; class Lentisphaeria; order Victivallales; family Victivallaceae; genus Victivallis; species Victivallis sp. The sequence continues at coordinate 2,208 of NZ_DBEXAY010000166.1, forward strand.
CCGCAGAGGCCATGCAGTTTGACCAGAATCCACAGCAGAAGCCGGGCGAGATAATCGAGCGGCCCCCAGGCGAGGTGCATCACGCGGCCGGTGGTCGTATCAAACGCATCCAGCTGCGCAATCACCTTGGGGCCGGAGTAGTAGCGGAACGCGAACTGCTTCGAGTCCCCCGCGCCGACCACGAAGGGGGCCAGCCGGGCGCCGACGGTGATGATCTCATCCTTTTCCTGGCCGCGGAGCCGGAACGTACGCGCCTGATACAGCGTATACGGTTCCGCCGCCGTCAGGAGCACGGTGAAATATTTGTTGCCGATGCCCGCCCAGGAGACCGTCGGAGCGGGATTCTGGAAGAAATCCTCGTCATCCCAGCCGGCTTTGATATCGAAGAATTTCCCGGCCGCGGTCATGTAGTCCATCCGGTGCGAAGCGACCCGTACTTTATCCCCGGAAATCAGCGTCCACGGAGCCAAATCACCGCCGTTGAACACCAGATTGCTGAAGGAAAGCGGTACCCCGCTGCGGTTTTTCACCTCCAGCGAGATTTGGGTCTCGTACCCGGAGGAGGCGATCTGCCATTTCTGAAGCAGGTCGAACGTCGTGCCGGAGGCGGTGCGGATTCTCCGCTCCAGTTCGTAGCTGTCGGCCGTGAGCCGGGAGGAGAGAACTCCGGTGACCACCCAGGGGGAGCCTGGCTCGAAAAGCGAGAGTGCTCCCGTGTGCTGACCGAGCGTGTGGTCGAGTGTGACCGGAGCGGTCTGGCCGGCGTTGAGATAGTGATTCATCGTGATGCCGCTGACCGAACCATCGAGCGGATTGATCCGCAGCGTCATATCCGCATTCTTGAGCTCCACTGGCGGAAGCGGTTTCGCCGCCAGAACCGGTTCGACCGGGCGGACTGCCGGAGCGGCTGGTTCCTGTACCGCCGGAGACGGCGCTGCCGGGGAAGGCGTCGAAACTGTGGCCGGCGCGGCGGCCGGCGCGGTTTGTGCAGCAGGTACTGCCGGATCGGGGATCCAGCCCATGTAGCGGCAGAAGGGATCCCAGCCGAAGAGGATCACCACGCAGATCGCAATTGCGATCGCCGTCTCTTTATCGAATTTCACGTTAAGTCCTTACAGTTCGAAGAGAACCCTCTCTTCCATACTCTGCCGCACAGGCGCCCGGAAACTGTTCAGGGAGTCATCTGCTCCTCCGGCGGGCGCCGGGGCAATCTCGTCGAGGGGGAGGAACCGGATCAATCCCCCCCCGGCAGAACGGCTGGCAACGCATCAGACGCCAGATTGTCAGCCCCGTCCCCCGCCAGAATCCGTGAAGCCGCAACGCTTCGACCGCGTAGCGGGAGCAGGTCGGCTCAAAGCGGCAGCAATTGGGCAACAGCGGGGAAATTGCCCATTGATACACCTTAATGATTGCAATCAGCATTCGGGCGGCAACGCCGACCCGGGCGGAATCAGATTGGCTCTGGTCAGCAGTTCCGCCATTTCGCGGGTCACCTCCTGACGCTTCCGGTGTTTCATCCGGTTGCGCGGAATCAGGATAATCCATTTGGCAGGAATTGTTTCGCGCAGAAGTCGGAAACTCTCCCAGAGCAGACGCCTCGCCCGGTTGCGTTTCACCGCGAGCAGGCTGTATTTCTTGCCGCATATGACTCCGCATCGAAGTAAACTGTCGGGGGCGTCCGCATAGACCAGAAGCATGCTCGGCCCCACCAGTTTGGTCCCGTCGGACCGGACCCGGTCAAATTCCGATTTGAACCGAAGTCTATCCGGTTTTTTCAACGTCTTTTTCAACATGAAACCCAACGGGCGACTGAACCGCCGGCGATGTCGGCGGTCAGATCGTAGAAAAGCGTTACGCAGTCAGCCGGGCCCGGCCTTTCTGGCGGCGGCGTTTCAGAACCAGACGGCCGGCACGGGTCGCCATGCGGGCGAAGAAACCGATGCGGCGCTTGCGGCGGCGGCTGGAGGGCTGGAATGTTCTTTTCATGTTCTTTTTTCCTTTTTTTATCGTAAGACAAAATTGTTCAAATTACGGAAGTATTACAATACATCCGTTTTCGCCGAATTCAAGCTCTGCTCGGGAAAAAGCTGGAATTTTGTTCTCTCACCCCCCGCCGTTGCGGTTTTCGCCTGTCGCGAAGAGAGACGGACCGCACGCGATTCCCGGCAAGAGAGGCCGTCTCTTTCCCGTCAGGAGGGGGGGGCGACACTCTGCCGCTTGAGAAACAGGTAAGGAATGAGAATGTTGCGCGGCTGCCGTTCGGAAAGCTGCAACAGATTTTCCAGCAGGCGGATACCTTCGTCTGCCATGCGGGGATAGTTCTGACAGAAGGTGGTCAGAGGCGGAAGGGTGTGCTTTGACAATTGCGGATTCTCCCAGGCGATTACGGAGATGTCCCGTGGAACATGCAACGCGGCTTTTTCCAGATGGCGGAGCAGATGCAAGTCAAATCCCTCATGGGGAAGGAGGAGAGCGGTGACCTTGTCTGCTCGGATTCTGGGCGTGAGCTCCACAAATTCTGTTCCGACATAAAATTCATAGAGAAACCCGGTCAACTCGGGCCGTCTGTCGATGGCAAGTTGAAACTGTTCCCGGCGTTTCCAGTTGGAATAGCCGATATTAACCCCTGCGAGCAGGGCGATTCTCCGGTGGCCGTTTGCATGAAACAGCTCCACGGCCGCCGCAATGGCCCCCGCTTCATCGGAGTTCACGGAGAAGATTCCCTCCCGATGGCACTCGTAATTGTTGAAACAGACGAGTGGGCAGCGGTAGGAGCGGGCCAGCTGTTGATTGGTTTTCCGGTTGTAGCAGAGCGAGAAGAGGCCATCGACGGCATACTCTTTCAGACTGTGGAAATTTGATTCCGTGGCAAGCAGAAGTTCGTAATCGCGGCTGCGGCATTGCTGAAGGATCTCCTCCAGCAGACTGAGATCGTAGACCCCCCGGTAGAACCGGTCGGAAAGCGCCACCATCAGGCGTTTTCGCTTCTGGGTGCGACGATACCCCAGCTCTCTGGCGCTCTCCAGAATTTTCCGCCGGGTTTCCGGCGCCACCAGCGGACTGTCGGAGAGAGCGCGGGAAACTGTGGCGGCGGAGAGTTCCAGGGCCGATGCGATGGTTCGAATCGATGTCTTTTTCATATCTCCAGCTCCTGCTTCCGGTTCACAATAGCAGTGCGTCGACT
>NZ_DBEXAY010000167.1:0-2857 GCF_048170485.1 Victivallis sp.
CTCGGCATGAGACGGGTTGCCGACATTTCGGCGATTGCCGGGCTCGGCATGGAGCTGCTGACCGAGCTGGCGCTCTCTGTGACGCTGCCGCGCGATGAACGGCTTGAGCAGGCGGTGAATCTGTTCGCGATCAATGTTCCGAACCGGATTTCAGTCAGCCGGATCGCGGCATCGTGTCACGTCAGCCCCGCGACGCTCGGGCGGCTTTTCCGGCAGGAGTTCGGCCGGTCGCCGCAGGCCTATTTCCGTGACCTCAGGATGCAGACCGCGCGCGGGCTGCTGGCCGATCCGGCAATGCCGGTCAAGCACGTTGCCGCGCAGGTCGGTTTTTCGGATGTCTTTTCCTTTTCGCGCGAATTCCGCAAGGCCGAGGGCATTTCGCCGCGTGAATTCCGCCGCCGGTTGTCCGAAGCGAGGCCGGAACGGAATCCGGATGATCGACTTGGATAAATTTTTGATCGATTACGCCATGAATTCCGAAAACAGACCCTTCCGGTATCCCGTGTTCTTTTGTATAATATAATCATCCACCGCTTATCGGAAAGTAATCGAAAGGGAAACACGGGATGAAGAGACAACTTACCTTGATTGAACTGCTGGTGAATATGTCACAATATAACCGTAATTACGCATAATACCGGGTATGTGAAGTTTCCGTGTACGGTCTGTCATGATGTAACTCCTTTTGGTTAAATGAATTTGTTTGGCCTCTGGCGGCAGAAATGTTCCATCTGCTCTTCCTGGTCTCGTCCGTCTGCATTGTCGTGGGATTCGCGGGAGAAATACATTTCCCCCGCACCCCCATTTCTTACTCTGTGCCGGGCTTTCATTTCCCGTGGGTTGCGCCCTTGTCCGCCTGCGGCTATACCGTTCACATCCGCTGCGCGGCGCATACCGCGCTTTTTTCGCCGGGCGGAAATACTGTTTCGTTTCACATACCCGGTATTATGCGCAAACCGTTCACTCTGATCGAACTTCTGGTGGTTATTGCGATCATCGCGATTCTGGCCTCGATGCTGCTGCCGGCGCTGAATCAGGCGCGGGATCGCGGCAAATCCACGTCATGCGCGGGCAATCTGAAGTCGCTCGGCATGACGGTCGGCATGTACGCGCAGGAGAGCGACGATTTCCTTCCGGCCTGCAGTCCGACCGATACGAATACCTGGGTCCACCAGCTCAGGCGCAATTCGCCTTCGCTGACCAACAAACAGTTTCTCTGTCCGGCCAATAACGGCTTGCGTCCGGCCTGGATCGACAGCCCGGTGAACTTCTGGAATACGCCGGTAAATGCGCAGTCGACCGAATACGGCTTCAACCTCGGCATTGCGGCGCCTTACACTCCTGGGAGTTACGTCAAAATCACGAAGGTGAGGAATCCGTCTTTCAAGGTGTTTCTGATGGATGCGGTGACGAACCGTTATCTGAATGACGGCAGCACCTCTGGAAAATGGCGGGTTTCACCGACCAACCATATCGGTAACTGGCAGACCGATACGGGGTGGGGACGCCCGGCGGTCCGCCATGCCCGGACGGTCAATGTGCTGTATGCCGATTTCCATGTTGCGGGGGCGAATGTGCCGAATACGGTCGTGGCGTTCGAGGTCGCGCCGTTCCGCTGGCTCGGTGAGAACGAGAGATGTCAGATGTACGGGCTGAAGTGAGGTGGAGTGCGATGAGAAGAACGATTTGGGTTGTGCTGCTGACCATGTTTGCCGGCATCGCCTGGGCGGCGGAGATTTCGATCGCCGGATTCCTGCCGGACCCCGGATTTGAACGGAAACATGAACCGAACGCGCAGTTGAATGCGGAGGGCGTGAAGGAGATCCACGGTTGGAGCGCCCGGCCGGAAAAGGGTAATCCTTGGACCTCGGTCAGTTACGTCGATCGTGGCGGCCGGACGCTCGGAGAGCGCTCTCCTGCGATCGAACCCGCCGAGGGAAACAGTTATCTGCGGATGTTCACCTTCAAATCGTGCAGCTGGCTCGTTCTGGCGTCGCCGGAGTTCCCGGTGAAGAAGGGGAACTCCTACGGTGTTGCGTTTCAGGTCTCCGCCGACCGCAGCGCACCGATGGCGAAGATGCGGCTTTCGCTCGAAGTCAACTGGAAACAGTATTGCACTGAGACCTATGACCTGATCCGGCTTGAACCGGGATGGAATACGGTCGTCTACCGCGCCGCCTATCAGGGACCGGACGGCATGGCGAGGCTCGTGATCCGCTGCGAACGTGAGGAGAACGCGACCGGCGGCGCATTGAATTTCGACGGCTTCCGCGCCCCGGCTCCGGGGGAGGCGAACGGCATGGGGACGGCGGCAGGCTCGGAGGTGGACGGTTTCGCGGTTGCGCTGCCGTTCGGCGGAGGTTCGCAACCGGTGCGGAACGTTTCGCTCGGGAAGGGGCCGAAACAGTTCCGGCTCGGCGCTCCGGCCGGGCGTTACCGGCTGCTGGTCAACGTCAAATCCTCGGACCGTTCCGGCAACGAGGGCGATTCGATGTTCGGCGGTTATAACTATTGGATGCCGGAAAATGTCTACCGTTTCCGGCTTGACGGCAGGGAACTTGCCCCCGAAATCAGCGGCCGCATGGTGAAAGCGGCGGGCCGCGATGAAGACGGCAACGGCATTTATACCGGGTGGCTCTGGTTCCGTGATCCGGTCGAGGTTCAACCGGATTCCGAGCTTTCCGTCGAATGTTCGCGGGCGGGCGGATTCGTCACGCAGATCGTGTTGCTGAACGAAACCGAATGGAAGGCCGAACAACTTCGCATGTCAAACCTTTTCTGTTCTCCGCCCGGAAAGGGATTCGGTGATGCATGGGCTGCCGCGGTTAAGCGTCCGGAGCGCTTCTTCCCGGTTGAT
>NZ_DBEXAY010000168.1:0-25990 GCF_048170485.1 Victivallis sp.
TATGAAACAGATTGTCATGGCCGGACCCCGTAAAAGCAAAATCATCGATGTTCCGATTCCGGAGATCACCGATGACCAGCTGCTGGTAAAAGTCACCTATACCGGGATGTGTCATTCGGAGTGGTATCCGTGGTCGACCGCAAAACCGGGCGAGGTCTTCGGGCATGAAACGGTCGGCGTCGTGGCAAAGTGCGGGAGAAACGTCACGGAGTTCAAAGAGGGCGATCGCGTCACCGGCCTCGGCGGCGGCGGCTACCGCGAATATATCGTCATGGAACCGGATAAAACCTGTCACGTGCCGGATAACCTCAAGGATGAGGACGCCATCGTCGAACCGCTCGCCTGCCTGCTCTCCGCCGCCATGAAAATGCCGTGGACCACGCTCGGCGACCCGATCGCGGTCGTGGGCACCGGCTACATGGGTCTCGGCATGATCTCGCTCTTCAAGGCGATGGGATACGGCGACATCGTCGCAATCGACAAGCGGCCGGAAGCACGCGAAAATGCGAAGAAAATGGGGGCGACTGAGGTCCTCGCTCCGGAGGAGATTCCGGCGGAGTACCGGCTTGACTGGAAGGCGATCGGCACGCCGGATCTGACACGGGACGGGCATAAGACCGATATTTTCGGCATCGGCTTCCCGCACGTGATGGAGTTCACCGGCACCGAAGACGGTCTGCAGCTGGCCGGCGAGCTGGTCTGTGCGCACGGTCGTCTCGGCATCGGAGGGTACCACAACGACGGGCTCCGCACAATCGACTACAAGCTGTGGAACTTCAAGGCGATTGACACCATCAACTGCCATGAGCGCCGGATCATGTACGAGGCGGGCCTCTGCCGGCGCTGCCTGATGCTGCTCTCGCGGGGCATCTGGAAGTTCACCGGGGTGACGACCCATTTCTACTCGATGGAGGAGTTCGACAAGGCCAACGAGGATATGGAGCTGCACCGCGGTAACTTCATCAAAGGCGTCGTCCGCTGCTGAAGACGCTTCCCGTGCACCGGCGGGGGCGGTCATCTCCTCCCGGAAAAACCGCCCCCGCAAAAAAACGCCCGGCATGAAAACCGGGCGTTTTTTCCGGGGAGGTTAGCGATTGCTCCAGACCGCGCAGGAACAGGGCGGCATCCGCAGAAGCGCGGCACCAGGTGCGGCCTCCAGAACCGCACCGCCGCAGTCGATTACCTGCTGGAAACGGTCGGCTCCGGGGAGCGCAAACTCCACAGAGTTTTCCTTCTCCTCCGGGTTGACCGCAACCACCCAGCGCTCGTCCCCGAGGAAACGCTCGTAAACAAGCGGACTCTTCCCCTTGCTGCAATAGAGGCAGCGGAATCCGCCCCGGGAGCGGAGCGCCGGATTCGCCCGTCGCAGAGCGATCAGCTTGCGGGTGAAGGCGAGCAGCGATTCCGGGTCCTTCTCCTGCGTCTCCACGTCGGGGCGGCCCGGGTCCGGATCAAGCGGCAGGTAGAACTTCTCCGGTTCGGCAGTCGAGAATCCCGCCTTCTCGCCCGGCGCCCACTGCATCGGCGTGCGGCACTCCGAACGGCTGTAGGAGCCCTCTTTGTTGCCGAGTCCGGCCACGTTCGCCATGCCGATTTCGTCGCCGTAGTAGACGAACGGCACACCCGGCAACAGCATCAGAAAGGTGTGGGTCAGACGGAGGTCGGCCAGCGACCGCTTCCCGCGGATGCGGCTCATGTCGTGGTTCGCAGTCGGAACCGCCACAAAGCCGCGGTCGCCGATGTGCGCGAGATTGCCGGTGAGCTCCTCGATGAAGCGCGAGGCGTCCCCCTTGCCGTTGCGGTTGAAGAAGCAGTTCTCCTTGAGGAAGAGATCGCGGAATCCCTCCTGCCCGAAGTGAATCATGAAGTCGATGTGGAATCCGGCGTCGATCGCCTTCGGCGGGCACGACCACTCGGAAATCAGCACCGCCTCGGGATAGTTCTCGTCGAGCCAGCTGCGGTAGTAGTGCCAGATCTCCCGGATTCCTTCGCCGTCCGGGTCGCCCTTCACCAGGCTGGGCGCCATATCGACGCGGAAGCCGTCACAGCCGAGATCGAGCCAGAATTTCATGATGTTCTTCGTCTCCTCCCACACCCGGCGGACCGCAGGGTCGTCGGAGGATTTCTGCCACGGCATGGTCGGATCCGGCTTCTTGAATCCGTAGTTCAGCGCCGGCTGGCAGGCGAAAAAGTTGATCATGAAGTAACCGTTCCGCGGCTCCATTCCGGAGATGAACCGGTAGTCGCCGGTCTTCTCGCCCCAGCCGTCGGTCCAGACGAAGTAGTCGTCGTACGGCGTCTTCTCCGCCGAGGCGGAGGCCTTGAACCACGGGTGTTCGATTGAAGTGTGTCCCGCCACCAGGTCGAGAATCACCCGGATTCCCCGGGCGTGCGCCTCCTCGCAGAGGCGTTTCATGTCGTCGTTGGTGCCGTAGCGGGGGGCAATCCGGTAGAAGTCCGCCACGTCGTACCCCGCATCCATGAAGGGGGAGACGAAGCAGGGATTGAGCCAGAGCGCGTTCACGTTCAGCGATTTGATATAGTCCAGACGGTCGATGATTCCGGGCAGGTCCCCGATTCCGTCGCCGTTGGTGTCCTGAAAGGACTGCGGATAGATTTCGTAAAAGACAGCGTCGTCAAGCCACGCAGGCGTACCCATAATTTTTCCTCCCTCTTGCATTTGTTTTTCGGGTGCTGTTTTTAATTTAACGGTCCCGGAACAATATTCAATTTGCAATTACCGGGAATTTGCACTATATTTCCGGGAAAAATCTACAATTAGGAGGAATACTCCCTGTGTCTATGGAAATTCTCTGCTCCGCCGAGGAGATCGCCCGGCAGATCGCCCGTCTCGGCCGGGAAATCACCGAATTCTACCGCAACAAACCGCTGACCCTCGTCTCGCTGATGAACGGCGCCCTCCCCTTCGCCGCCGACCTCATGCGCGCCATCGATCTGCCGCTCTACGTCGATACGGTCAGCGTCTCCAGCTATCACGACCGCAAGAGCAGCGGCGAACTGAATTTCCGCTCCTCTCTGAAACTCCCGCCGGAAGGGCGTCACATCCTGCTGGCGGACGAGGTGCTCGACACCGGCTGTACGCTCGCCTGTGTCGCGGAATATTTCCGCCGTCGCGGCGCCGCCTCCGTGCGCACCGCGGTCATGGTGGAAAAGATCCGCCCCCGGCCGGACGGCGTTGCGCATGCTGACTGGACCGGTGTGGTTCTGCCCGACCGCTACCTCGTCGGCTACGGGCTGGACGCCGATGAACTCTACCGGAATCTTCCCAGCATCGCCGCCCTCGTTCAGGAAAAATAGAACCACATGGCAAAAAAATCCGCCGCCCCGGCTCATTCCCGGGAATCGGCGGAATTTTTTTGTCCTTTCCGGACGTGCGGCGGAAATTACATCCAGTGCTTGAGCAGCTCCTCGCGCGACAGCGTGGTGAAGTAGCTCGCCGGAATGTCGAGGATGGTGAACGCCCCCTTGCGCCCTTCGCGGGCGAGGCGGACCACCGCCCGGGCATGCGCCACAAGCACGTTGGCGGTCGCTTCCGGATTGCTCCCCCACTGACAGCGGTACTCGGCCAGAGCGGCATTGCCGTTGCCGGTCTTGCCGGCGGCAATCGCCAGTCCATCGTGCGGGAACCCCTTGTACTTTTCATCCAGCTCCTGCTGGCTGATGAAGTTCACCGTCGTCTTATAGGGGGCGAAGTAACCGGGCATTTCCAGAATGGCGCGGGTGATCGCCTCTTTGTCAGCCCCCTCCTCGACGACGACGAAACATTCACGCGTATGCATGTCGCCGGGCTGGAAATCGGGATTTTCCCCACGGCGCACCCGTTCGATCGCCTCGGGGATCGCATGGGTGAACTGCCGGGCGTCCTTGACCCCCGGAATCGTCCGCAGCGCGTCGGAGTGACCCATGCTCAGTCCGCCCTTCGGCCCGAGACCGTAGAATCCATAGGCGCGCGCGCCGGGGATGAAGGCGCCGCCGAGCACCCGCTCCAGCGAGAAAATTCCCGGATCCCAGCCGGTCGAAATGACCGACACATGCCCGGCCGCCTTCGCCGCGGCGTCCATCTCAGCGAAATATTCCGGAATCCGGCTGTGATTGTCGAAGCTGTCCACGGTGTTGACCAGCTTCGCCATCATCGGCCCCTGCTTGGGCAGATCGTTCTTGGAACCGCCGCAGAGGATCGCCACATCGGGGCGGAACGCGGCCAGCCACGCTTCGCTGTCGGCGATCGGCATCACCGGGATATCGGCAAGCTCCTTTTTCACCCGTTCGGGCGAACGGCTCACGACGCCGACCAGTTCCATATCCGGATTGTTGCGAATCGAAGCGAGCACTCCGCGACCGACATTGCCGAACCCGGCAATCACTACTCGAATTTTCTCCATCGTACACCACACTTTCCTGTAGTTTTGAATATTTCTTTAATGTAGCGGAGAAAGCTGTTTTTTCAATCGAATTTCGAAAATAAAATTCTCCGGGAGGAATCCCGGTTGCGTTTCAGCCGTTTCCGGTGTATAGTATTGCAACAAGAATAAAAGGCCGGCCCGGAGCTGTTCCCGCCGGCAGAAACAACCATGGACGTGATATCGAGAAAATGAAACGATCCACCGAAAAAGAGGTTTGTCCGCAGGAGATCCCCCCCCACTTCCCGGTCAAAGCGCCGGAATACTACAACTTCGGCTACGACGTCGTCGACGAATGGGCCAGACGCGACCGCAATAAGCTCGCGATGATCTGGGCCAACCAGAAGGGGGAGGAGAAGCGGTTCACCTTCCACGATATGAGCAAGCTCTCCAACCAGGCGGCCAATCTGCTGATCAAGCTCGGCATCACCGCCGGAGACCGCGTCTTCATCATGCTGCCCCGGCTGCCGGAGTGGTGGATCTTCTCGCTGGCGCTGATCAAGCTCGGCGCGGTGCAGTGCCCCTCCCCGACGCTGCTGACCAGCCAGGACATTCAGCATCGAATCCGCTACGGCAGATTCAAAATGGTCATCACCGACTCGGAAAACGCTCACAAGTTCGACGAGATCTACGACGACTGCCCCTCGCTGGCCATCCGGCTGCTGGTGGATGGCAAACGCCCCAACTGGATCAGCTACCGGGCTGAAATCGCCGGTCCGAACAGCACGCTTTCGCGCCACGCGGTCAAGAGTCCGGTCAAAATCCGGACCCGTTCCAGCGCGCCGATGCTGCTGATCTTCACCAGCGGTACGAGCAAGTATCCCAAGATGGTGATGCACAACTACGCCTATCCGCTCGGTCACCAGATCACCGCGGAACTCTGGCACAACCTCAAGCCGAACGACCTGCACATGACCGTCTCGGATACCGGCTGGGGCAAGAATTTGTGGGGCAACTACTTCGGCCAGTGGATCATCGGGACCTGCCTCTTCATCTACGACATCCGCGGCAAGTTCCACGCCGACGAACTTCTGCCGCTGATTGAGAAGTACGAGCTCACCAGCTTCTGTGCGCCGCCGACCGTCTACCGGATGATGACGCTCAACGACATCGGCCGCTACGACTTCACCGAGTTGCGCGAATGCACCACCGCGGGCGAACCCATGCAGACCGAAACCATCCGTCTGTGGAAGGAGAGCACCGGGCTCACCATCCGCGAAGCCTACGGCCAGACCGAAACCGTCTGCATGATCGGCACCTTCCGCTGGGTGAAGCCGAAACCGGGTTCGATGGGCGTCCCCGCCCCCGGCTGGAAGGTGGAGATCCACGACGAAGAGGGCAAGCCGGTCAAGCAGGGCGAAGACGGCCGGATCGCGGTCAAAATCTCCGACGGCGACCGTCCGGTGGGGCTCTTCGACAAGTACCTTTACAACGAGCCGGAAAACAAGGCCTGTTTCATCGGCGATTACTACTACACCGGCGACCGCGCCTATCAGGATGAGGACGGCTATTTCTGGTTCGTCGGCCGCACCGACGACATCATCAAGAGTTCCGGCTACCGCATCGGCCCGTCCGAGGTGGAAGACGCCATCTCGCATCATCCTTCGGTGCTGGAAGTTGCGGTAGTGGGCGCGCCCGACCCGCTGCGCGGCGCACGGGTCAAGGCCTACATCGTGCTGCGCCCGGAATTCGAGGCGACCGAATCGCTTGTGCGCGAGATTCAGAACTTCGTCAAGAAAGAGACGGCGCCGTACAAGTATCCGCGTGAGATCGAATTCGTCCGCCAGATGCCGAAGACCTTCTCCGGCAAGATCAAGCGCGACGTCCTCCGGCACCACGCCGAAACCGGGGAAGGTTGGGAACACTGAATTCCGGCCGTCCCTTCCACAGCGGGAGAATGGAGCCGATGCGGCACTCCAGAGGGAAAAAACAGCGCATCCGGCGCCAGCGCGGCGCATCGCTTCTGGAGGCGATGATTGCGCTGTGCATCCTCTTCCTGCTCTTCTTCGGCCTGCTCCAGATTTTTCACTGGAGCGTGGCCGAACTGTTCTGTGAATATGCCGCCCACTACTCCGCCAAAGGGCTGGCGCTCGGCTACCGCCCGGAGCTGGCCTGGCGTTCCGGACGGGTGGCGGCCATCGGCATCTCCGGCCCGCTGGAGGGCGGCGACGCCATCGGCGGCGAAGAGCGGGAGCTGGCGGAGCGCTACATGACCCGCGGCGACGAAAGCGGCATCCGCTACCGTTACTGGCTTCCGCGGGCGAATTCGGAAATACCGGAGTTGCGGTTGCGCGGCCGCAGCGATCTTCTGCAGAATGACATCGGCGTGATCTCCTCCACGGTGGAACTTCACAATGCGCCGCTGCTTCACCCCAATCTGGCGACTCCGCTGGGCATCGCCGAGCCCCCCTCCCCTTCCGCCACGGTCCGCACCCGCGACTATTCGCGGCTCTATCTGGAGGAGTGACGCATCATGGCTTCAAGATCCTCCCGCGGCGGCACCGGCGAAAACGGTCAGGTACTGGTGGTCGGCATTCTCATGCTTCTGATTCTGCTGATCGCGCTGTTCTTTCTCTTCGACCTGCACAACGTCATGCGGGCGAAGTTCAAAACCGAAACCGCCCAGCAGGCGGCGGCGCTGGCCGGGGCAGACTGGCAGCGTGCCTCGCTCAACCTGATCGGCGAAATCAACCTCATCAAAGCGGTGGAAACCCTGCTGGAAACGGACAACCGCTGGGAGGAGTTTTCGCCGCTCGCCCCTGCGGCGGGCGACCGGTATACGCTGGAGAACGCACAGCGGCTCAACGCCCGGCTCGCCCTGCTTACCGAAATGCAGGCGCGGATCAGCTTCATCGGGCCGCTGATCGGATTTGCCGCGGCACAGCAGGCCGCAAAGGCGAACGGACTTAATCCGGTCACCAGCCTCGACTTCTACCGGGAGCTTCTGCTCACCGACCGGAGATACTTCCCGGAACAGGGAGGCGCGCCGGAGTACATTCACGGTTACCGCTGGCGGCTGCCCTACCTTGCGTTGATCAGCGCGATCGACAGCAACGGCGTCGCGGTCTACCCCAACGCGCGCCTGACCGGGACGCCGCAGGTTTCGCCCGCTGCCATCGGGGAAGAAGATCTTTACGAAGAGATCCTCCGGCACGCCGGAGAGATCGCCGACGGCGATCCCCCGGTGCAGAGCCACTGGTTCGGCGCCATCTATCACTTCGTCAAATGGAGCGACGAACAGTTCCGCGGCAAGTGGTGGGATATCGACTACTCGTTTGCCGACTTCCCCGGGGAGAGTGAAATATTCACTCTGGGGCTCCAGTACGATTCGGTGACGGAGAGCCCCTGGTACGCCGGATACGGCTATGCGGAGAATTCCGCAACGCTGGAAAAACTTCTGCCCGACGAAACCATCCGTTCCGACGAGAGCCGCCGCGCCTGGGAGGCTGTCGGCGTGCAGTTCAACTGGTGCCGCTACGCCGACGACTGGTATCCGGACTACTTCCGGGCGCGAAACAGCAGTTACGACGAGGACCATTTCGACTACTGGTTCGGCGGAACCGCCCTGCGCCGTCCCATCCGGCCGCAGTATGTCTACGAAGGCCCCGCCGCCTATGCGGAGGGGAGCGTCGACGTCGGCCTCACGGCGCAGTACAGCATTGGCGGCAGTTCGTCGAAGTCCGCCGATTTCGACGCAAGATTTCAGGAGCGGAAACGGGATGCCGTCCACATCGGCAGCCGTCGCACCAGCCGTTCCGCCGCTGCCGGGTTCTCCGGCTACCGCGCCGGAGCAATCGCCAAGGCGCTGGGGGAACTGCCGGACGAAACGCCGCCGATCGCGATTCCGCTGGTGCTGCCGGTCTTCACCGACGTTTCGATCATGCCGACCTACATGCCGCTGCCGGAAAACTTCAACGTGCTGCAGGGCGCAAACTCGCCGCTCATGCGCTTTTTAAGCTGGCTGGCGGACAAAAGCTCCCTGTGGGACAACAGCTCCCCGCCGGCCTCGACGGAAGCGTACCTCAAACTGCTTCAACATCTCGCCGACGGGAAAAACTTCCGCTTCTACGGCTGGAACCAGAACTTCGACCAGGCGGCATTCGACGAACGCTGGCGGGATCACCTCACCCGCTATCTGCGGGAGCGCGAAACGCTCGTCTACAGCCAGGAGACTCCCGACGGCCCGGGCTGGCTGCAGGAACCCAAGCTCTGCGGCGGCAGTGAGACAAATTTTGCACCGCGCGAGGAGCGGGTGACCGACTACCGCAACGGCGGAACCGCCCTGCGCATCTATCCCGGCGGCAGCGGCGGGTACTATGTGGTGGATTCGCGCGGCCACATCATTACCAACGACGAAAGCGATCCGACCGTCCGCGGGGAATCGGTCGGCGGAGGAGGAGGCGGCGGAGGCGGCTGGTCCTCCGGACCCGGTTCCGACACGATGCCCGGGCCGCCCCGGCTGTAGGAAGAAAGAGAGGGAATACCATGAAAATCCATCGCAGACGGGAGTCCGGCCAGGCGACGATTGAACTTGCGGTCATGCTGACCGCGGTGACCGCCGTGCTGCTCGGCATCGTGATGCTCGCCGGCGTCATGGTCGCCGACAACCGGCAGCTTCTGGAGGCAAAGCTCTCCGCGGAACTCCGCGCCGGAGATGCGGACACGCCCGCGTGGCGTTCGGAAAATGAACTCGGTTTCTGGAGCTACGGCAGCTATTCGGTAAACGGCAGGCATTACGCCACCATCCCCTTCTCCTCCGGCGACCGGCTCGGGCAGGTGAATGCGACCGTTCTCGACGCAGTTCCCGGGCAGTTCTCCACCCCAGCCTATTCCCGGCAGGAGAACTACAGCTACCGCTGGAAATCGCCGGCTTCGTTTCACCCGTCGCTCAACAGCGACTTCTCCACCGATCCCGGGAATGCGCTGGAATCCGCCGATCTGGTGGCGGGGAGCGGCACGGAGCTCGACCCGGTCTCCGGCTTCGACCGCGGCCGGCGCGACAACGCCTCCAACGCACTGCGCGCGGCGTTCTCCGTCTGGTTCGGCAGCCGGATTTCACACGATTTTCTCTCGGGGAAACCCTCCAATCAAGTCTATATGCCGCGAACTACAATCCGGAGCAACTCCTTATGAAATTCGTCATCGCCCCCGACTCCTTCAAAAACTGTCTGCGCTCGCCGGAGGTCTGTTTCCGGCTGGCTGCGGGAATCCGCTCTTCCGCTCCGACCGCGGAACTGGTGCTCCTGCCGCTGGCGGACGGCGGCGAAGGCACCACCGAGGCGGCCGCCGAAGCGGCCTCGGGCGAACTCCACACCGCCGCGGTCACCGGCCCCTTCGGCGAACCGGTCAAAGCGCCCTTCGCCCTTCTGCCGGATGGTTCCGCCGTGTTCGAAATGGCCTCCGCGTCCGGCCTGGAGCTTACCGGCGGCAGGCTAGACCCGATGCGGGCCACCACCCGCGGCACGGGGGAGCTCTTCCGTCACCTGCTCGATCTCGGAGTGCGCGACTTCGTCATCGGCATCGGCGGCTCCGCCACCGTCGACGGCGGCGCGGGAATGCTTCAGGCGCTGGGCGTGAAACTTTTCGACCGTACCGGCACGCTCCTGCCGCCCGGTGCAGGCGGCGGCACCCTGCCGGAGGTGGCGCAGGTGGATGGTTCCGGGCTCGATCCACGGCTTGCGAAGAGCCGCATCCGCATCGCCTCCGACGTCAACAATCCGCTCTGCGGAGCCCGGGGAGCCGCTCCGGTGTTCGGGCCGCAGAAGGGCGCCTCTCCGGAAGAGGTGAAACAGCTCGACGCGGCACTCGCGCACTGGGCGGCGCTCTGGCATGACGACGGCACTGCGCCGGGCGACGGCGCCGCGGGCGGACTCGGCTTCGCCCTCCGGAAAGTACTCGGCGGCAAAATGGAGTCCGGCGCGGAGCTGATGCTAGAACTGGTCGAATTCGACCGCAAGGCCGCCGGGGCGGACTTCATCCTGACCGGAGAAGGCCGCAGTGACGATCAGAGCCTCGCCGGAAAACTTCCGGGCGCCGTCGCCCGCCATGCCCGGAAACTCGGCATTCCGGCCATTCTCGTCTCCGGAGCGCTCGGCCCCGGCTCGGAAGAGCTGGAGAAGGAGTTCGCGGCCTGCTTCAGCATCGCCGCCGGCCCCGGCCCGCTCCCGGAAGCACTTGGTGCCGCGCCCCGCAACCTCACCCGGATCGGCCGGGCGATCGGCGCATTGACTATGAACAGAACTACGGAGAACATTCATCCATGAGCATCGCCATTCTATCCACCGGAACTGAACTTCTGAAAGGAACCATTCTCAACACCAACGCGGGATTTCTCTGCCGCCGTCTCGCCGCCGCCGGACTTCGTCCGGTGCTGGAACTGACGGCCGGAGATCATCCGGCGGAAATCACCGCCGCGCTGGGCGACGCGCTCCGCGCCGCCGACACCGTCCTCATCACCGGCGGTCTCGGGCCGACCCGCGACGACCTCACCCTCGATGCGGTGAGCCGTTTCTTCGGGCTGGAGCTGGAAATCGATCCCCTGCTGGCTGAGAAGGTGGAGCAGTTCTGGAGCCGCCGTCACGAAGGGCGGCGCGCCCCGAAAACCGTCCTCCGGCAGGCGCGGGTGCCGCATGGCGCGACCATTCTGCCGAACGCGAACGGTTCCGCGTCCGGCATCCGCATCGACACCGAATACGGCGGGCGGATGCGGCGGATTTTTCTGCTGCCCGGCCCTCCCGCCGAACTCGAGCCGATGGCGGAAGAGTCGGTCATTCCGGCCGTCGCCGCGTATGAAGCGGGGGCCGGCCACGAATATACGCAGGGATTTCTGGCCGCCGGATGCGGCGAATACTCCGTTCAGCTCCGGCTGGAGAAACTGCTCCGCGACCGGCCGGTGGAACTTGCCTACTGCGCCCGGCCGGAGGGAACCCGGGTTTTCGTTTCCGGTTCGGCTCCGGCGGAGGTCGAGGCGGCGGTGGTGGAGGCACGAACTGAACTCGGCGACGCCGCGCTCCCGGCCGGTTCTCTCGACCTGGTGACGGCGATCGCCACCCTGCTCGAGGAACGGCGACTCACACTGGTCACCGCGGAGTCCTGCACCGGCGGCAGAATCGCCGGCATGCTCACCGACCATGCCGGAATCTCCTCGGTCTTCAAAGGCGGCGCGGTGGTCTACAGCAATGAACTCAAACACACCCTGCTCGGCGTTCCGGAAGAGCTGCTCGCCCGCTTCGGCGCAGTCAGTGCGGAGTGTGCCGAAGCGATGGTATGCGGCGCGACGGAACGCCTGGCAGCCGACTGCGCCGTCGCAGTGACCGGCATTGCCGGGCCGGGCGGCGGCACGCCCGAAAAACCGGTCGGACTGGTCTACATCGCGGCCAAGGTCGGGGAAGAGCTCCGGGTCGGGGAGTTCCACTTTTCCGGGGACCGGCGGCGGGTTCGTGAAAGCACGGCCGCGCGGGCGCTGCTGCTGCTGTTCGGCCTCCTGAGCGGCAAGGAAGGTCAAACCTTTCTCCCGCCACCGCAGAAATCCCTGCGGCCGGAAGAGCGGTAATCGAGCGGCGCCAGACCGGTTTCCCGGCGGAAGGCGCGGGAGAAATAGGCCGGATCTGCAAATCCGGCGCTCTCCGCGACCTCCGCCACCGGCATATCGGTGTTGTGAAGCAGTTCAGCCGCGTAGCGAATCCGCAACCGGGTGAGGTACTTCATCGGCGTGGTTCCGATCATGCCGGAGAAGTGATGAAGCAGGGAATTTTCCGACATCGCGGCCATCCGGGCCAGCTCCTCCAGGCGGATCTGCCGCTGAAAGTTCCCGTTCAGATAGCGGACAACGCGGTCGACCCCTCCCCGGGCCGGCGGCGCCTCCTCCGGTTTGCCCCCGCAGAGGTCCGCCAGCAGACTCAAGATCACCATGAGATAGCCCATCATCCGGCAGCGCCGCCCGGGTGCGTCCCCCTGCTCGATGCGGATGATCTCCTTCAGACAGCCGCGGACCTGCCGGAACACGCCGGGCGGCAACGTCAGGCGCGGATATCCCCCCCAGCCGTTCGAAGGTCTCCACATCGGTCATGAAAAGGCGCCGGTATCCCGGGTGGGTGTAGAGATCGAGGAGCTGCAGCGGCAGCCGGTGCGGCGCGAAAAGCAGATTGATGAGCCGGCACTTCGCCGCCTCCTCATAGCCGTGGAGTCCCCCTTCGGGAATCACCAGGACATCTCCCCGGCGCACCCGCTCCAGCCCGAACGGCGTGCGGTGCCCCACCTCGCCGCCGGTGAGAAAGGCCACCTCGACAAACCGGTGCCCGTGCAGAGCGGTGTCCCCCTGCTCCTCGACGAAACTCCACAGCGGAAACTCTTCGCCGCTGAACCGGGCGATGTCGTGGATCGTCGGATTCAACGGAATCCGCATGGCCCCCTCCCCTCACTCTTATTCTTTTCTGCCACAAAAAAACGCCCGGGCACGGATACGACACCATCCCCGGACGAATTCGACGTCATCATCAGCCGTTTAAAGAAACTTATTTCTTCTCCTTCAACAGCTTGTCGACACCGGCACGCTTGACGCACACGCAGAGCAGCTCCATGGCGGTCCGCAGTTCATCAAGCGTCGGATAGGTCGGAGCAATCCGGATGTTGCGGTCGCGCGGATCCTTCTTGTAGGGGAAGGTCACCCCCGCACCGGTGAGCTTCACCCCCGCCTCCTTCGCCATTTCCACCGTCGCCTTCGCACAGCCGTCGAGCGTGTCGAGCGCGACGAAATAGCCGCCTTTCGGCTTCGTCCAGGAGGCGAGTCCGGTTCCGCCGAGCTCCCGCTCAAGCGTCTCGAGCACGATATCGAATTTCGGCTTCAGCTCTCCGGCCAGCAGCCGCATATGCGCCTTCACTCCTTCGGCGTCCTTCAGGTAGCGGACGGTGCGGAGCTGATTGAGCTTGTCATGCCCGATGGTCTGCACCGACATATGCTTGCGGACCTCTTTCAGATTGGCGGGGGAGCTCGCCATCATGGAGATTCCCGCCCCCGGGAAGGTGATCTTCGAGGTCGAGAAGAAGTAGAAGACACGGTCCGGATTCCCGGCCGCTTCGCAGGCGGCGAAGATATCCTTGATCTTCTCTTCGGCATAGATGTGGTGGACTCCGTAGGCGTTGTCCCAGAAGATGCGGAAGTCCGGCGCGGCGGTCTTCATCCGGGCGAGCCGGTCCACCGTCTCATCACTGTAGCAGATCCCCTGCGGGTTGGAGTAGAGCGGCACGCACCAGATGCCCTTGATCGCCTCATCCCCGGCGACCAGCTTTTCCACCATGTCCATATCCGGACCGGTTTCCGTCATCGGGATGACGATCATTTCGATCCCGAGATCCTCGCAGATGGAGAAGTGGCGGTCGTACCCGGGGCTCGGGCAGAGGAACTTCACGACCGGCAGCTTGCGCCACGGCTCATGGCCGCCGGTGCCGAAGACGTAGAGCCGCATCATCGTGTCGTACATCAGGTTCAAACTGGAATTTCCGCCGATGATGATCTTGTCCACATCGATGCCGAGCAGCTCGGAGAAGAGGTGACGCGCCTCGGGAATTCCATCCAGACCGCCGTAGTTGCGGGCGTCGACGCCGTCGCTGGTCACGTAGTTGTCAAGTTTGTCGAGAATCCCATTCGTCAGGTTGAGCTGAGTTCCGGAAGGCTTGCCGCGCGACATGTCAAGTTTCAGATTCTGCGCCACGTACCCGGCATACTGCCGGTCCAACTCCGCCTTGAGTTCGAGAAGTTCCGCTTCCGAACATCTGGTAATATCACGACTCATAATAACTCCTGTTGCTGCGACACCCTCCGGATTCCCGCAATGCGGGCGGTCTCCATCCGCTCCGCCGAACCCCTTTCTACATCCGGGCCCCGGAGGCATCAAAATATTTAATATATCGCCGCCCCGGATATTTTTCAATCGGGGAAGAGCATTCAGAACTTTTTTTCCCGAACTATTTTACATCGAGCATCCGCCGGATCGGGCGGACCGCCGCCTCGGCCAGCGCCGGATCCAGCTCGATTTTCTCGGTCATGTCGCGGAGCGAAACGTAGAGATCATTCAGCGTGACCTTCTTCATATCGCAGCAGACCATCGCCGGCTCCAGCGGCAGAAACTCCTTGCCCGGATTCTCCTTGCGCAGACGGTGGAGGATCCCCTGCTCCGTGCCGATGATGAACCGCTTTCCGGAAGATTCCCGGCAGAAGCGGAGGATTCCGGCGGTGCTCAGCGCTTCGTCCGCGGCATCCACCACCTCGACCCGGCATTCGGGGTGAACCAGCACCGGAGCACCCGGCGCGGCGGCCCGCGCACGTTGGATCATTTCGACCGTCACCTGATCGTGAATCGGGCAGCATCCCGGCCAGAGCTCCATCTTGCGGCCGAGCTTTTTCATCATGTTTCCGCCGAGGTTGCGGTCCGGCAGGAACACGATCGGGCGATCCTGCGGAATCGAACGGATGATCTTCTCCGCATTGCCCGACGTGCAGCAGATATCCACCAGCGCCTTGACCCGGGCGGTGCTGTTCACGTAGGCGACGAAGACCGCGTCGGGATTCTTCCGGCGGCAGGCGGCCACCTCGTCGGGATCGGCCATATCGGCCATCGGGCAGCCGGCGTCGGATTTCGGCAGCAGCACCGTCGACTGCGGCGAGAGCAGCTTCGCCGTCTCCGCCATGAACCGGACGCCGCAGAAGACGATCACCTCCGCATGGACCGATTCGGCCTTGATGCTGAGCTCCAGAGAATCCCCCGTGAAATCGGCGAGATCCTGAATCTCGGGAGCAACGTAATTGTGCGCGAGAATCACCGCGTGACGCTCGCGCTTCAACTCCAGAATGCGCTTGCTGATATCATCCATTTTCTTTTCTCCTGTCCTCTGTTTCAAACGTTGTCCCCCGCCGTCATCCCCATAATATAACACCGGAACCGGGAAATGGAAAGTCAGCCCCCGGTCAGAGGGTGCCGAAGATGCGGTCCCCGGCATCGCCGAGACCGGGCAGGATGTATTTGTGCTCGTTGAGACCGGCGTCGAGCGAGCCGGTATAGACCTTGACATCCGGATGCAGCTGCTCCATCCGGTCGCGCCCCTCGGGAGCGGCGAGGATGGTGATCACCACGATGCGCGAGAATCCGTTCCGCTTGAGCACGTCGACGGTCGCGGCAAGCGAACCGCCGGTGGCCAGCATCGGGTCGACCACCACCGCCAGCGAATCCGGCCCCGCGGCGGGCAGTTTGCAGTAGTACTCCTTCGGCTCGGCGGTGACGTGGTCGCGCTCCAGCCCGACGAATCCGACCGTCGCGTCAGGGACCAGTTTGAGAATGCCGTCGAGCATGCCGATGCCCGCCCGGAGAATCGGCACGATCGCCACATCGTTCCGGATACGGCAGCCGGTGGTTTCACACAGCGGCGTCTTCACCGGAATCTCCTCCGTCTCCAGATTCTTCAGCGCCTCATAGGCGATGAAGCAGGTGATCTCCCCGACATATTCGCGAAAATGTTTCGAATCGGTTGCTTCATCCCGCAACAGGGAGAGTTTCGCCCTGACGCAGGGATGGTCCACTACAAAAAACATCGTATCTTCCTCCCTTCCGGATCGGTCGCACCGCGCTTTCCGGATTGCGGATGCGCCGCCGGGCAGGCTAATGTACCACCGCATCGCACGTTTTTCAATCCGCTCCGGCGGAAGGGAGGAAAAAGGAGCGGGATTTTCCTCGCCCCCGGTTGCTTTTCCTCCCGCTTCGCGCTATACTATATCCGGCGAAAAGGCGGAGAGGCCATGAAAACATTTCACCTGAAAGATTTCAAATCCGGCAAACTGCCGATCGCGCTCAATATTCAGCGCTGGAAAAAGGACAACGTTTCCAACGAGCATCTCCACGACTGCGTCGAGGTGGTCTACGTGCTCTCCGGCAACGGCGTCAACTTCATCAACAACATGACCTACCCGACCATCGCCGGGGATCTCTATGTGATTGCGCGCGGGGCGACGCACACCTTCTACTCGAATACGGAGCTGGTCTTCTACAACCTGATGTTTCACCTCGCGCTGTTCAGCGCGAAAGAGCAGGAGTATTTCCGGGAACACCCCGGGTTTCAGGAGCTTTTCGAATCCCGGGAGCGCAATGTGCGGTGCAAACTCTCCCTTCCCCCGCCCGCGGCGGAGCGGCTCCGCACTCTCTTCGACCGCCTCCGGGAGGAGCTCACCGGAACCGCCCCCGGCGCACAGCTGGGGGCAAAAGCATACCTGACACTGCTCATCAATGAGATCTGCCGCTGCCGGGAAGCGCTCCGCAAAGCACCGTCCAGCCTCACCCGCGGCGACAATCCGTTCAACTCCCTGAGCCGCATCATCGAATACATCAACAGCAGTTACCTCCGGCCGTTCGATCTGGAGCAGGCGGCAGCCGCCGCCGGGCTCAGTTCCTCCTACGTCGGGGAGTTCTTCCGGGCGCGGACCGGGGTGCCGCTGGTGCGCTACCTCAGCGTCCTGCGGGTGGAGAAGGCTCAGCAGCTGCTCCGGGAGCGGCCGGAGTGGAGCATCACGGAAATCGCCTCCCGCTGCGGGTTCGAAGACTCCAGTTACTTCACCCGGGTCTTCCGGAAAATCACCGGCAGAACACCTCGCGATTATCGGAAATTTATCGGAAAATAAACCGGCCGTCACCGAAGAATTTTCCACGAAAAATCCTGTTTTTTCCCTTTTCGGTTATAGTTTGCCGCCGGAAAGCAATGTATATTCCTCATCAGACCGCCGGAACAGGCGGTTTCAGAACCGGCAAACAACAGGAGGGAGATCAGATGTTCGGCGAAAAGGTTCCATCGAATGAATTCATCAACCGCGGCGAATACCGGGACAAGGTGCTCGGCTGCTGGACCGGCAAGAACATCGGCGGCACGCTCGGCGCCCCCATGGAGGGACGCCGCGAAATCTTCGACGTCAATTTCTACGTTCAGGATCTCAAAGGCAAGCCCGCCCCCAACGACGACCTCGACCTTCAGCTCATCTGGCTGCTCGCGGTCGAAGAGAACGGCATCTATCAGGTCAACGAACGGGTCCTCGGCGAATACTGGCTCAACCACATCACCGGCCCCTGGAATGAATACGGCATCGGCAAGGTGAACATGGCCAACGGGCTCGTTCCCCCGCTTTCGGGCGCCTGCAACAACGACCAGTGGAAGAACAGCAACGGCGCCTGGATCCGCTCCGAAATCTGGGCCTGCCTCTTCCCCGGCGCCCCCGACGACGCGCTGGAGTTCGCCTGGTGCGACGCCTGCGTCGACCATGCCGGTGACGGCATCTATGCGGAACTCTTCACCACCGCGATGGAATCCGCCGCCTTCGTCGAAAGCGACATCCGCAAACTGATCGACATCGCCCTGGCGAAGATTCCCGCCGACTGCCGCGTCGCCCGCAGCGTCGGCATCGCCATCCGGGAGTATGAAGCCGGGCACGACTTCAAAACCGCCCGCAACGCGGTCGTCGAAGACAGCGCCGATCTCGGCTGGTTCCAGGCGCCCGCCAACGTCGCCTTTGCGGTCATCGGGCTGCTCTACGGCGAAGGGGATTTCGGCCGCAGTCTCTGCTATGCGGTCAACTGCGGCGACGACACCGACTGCACCGGAGCGACGGTCGGGGCCGTCCTCGGCATCGTCAAGGGCCGTTCCGGCATCCCGGCCGAATGGATCGAGCCGATCGGCGAAACCATCCGCACGGTGGCGATCGATCCCTTCCACGCGGAAGCTCCGACCGACCTCGACGAGCTGACCGAACGGGTGCTCCGCTGTACCGAGGAGACCCAGATGGCCAATCCCACTCTGCCGCGCCTGACCGACGGGCCGACTGCGATTTCGGAAAAACTCCGCGCCTCTTTGCTCTCGGGCGAACAGGTCGAACGGCGGCTCTGGAAAAAGTCCTCCTTCGCCTTCCGCACCGATTGCCCGTTCGGCAAGGTCGAAGTGGAATACCTCGACGGCGTGGAGGCAACTCCCGGCGAAACGAAACGGCTCCGTCTCGCGCTCCGCAATCCGCACCTGGAAAACAAAATCTGCTACTTCGACTGGAACCTTCCCGAAGGGTGGAGCGTCAAGCAGGGCGAACAGCAGGTTCTCGGAATCCGTTACGGGGCCGTTTCGAGCATCGAAGTGGAACTGACGGTCGGGGAATTCGACAGCGCCTACGTCTATCTGCCGCTGGCGGTCCGGATTTCCGGCCGGAACTATCCGACGTTCATCACCGTACCGTTCCAGTACCGCGACAGCGTCAGGGCCACGCTGGAAAAACCGGACTCCCTCTACTGGGACAACCATGACCGGATGCTCGCCCGTCGCGCCCGGTAATTTCCAACTCGCCTTTTTTATCCGCCGACTCCGCAAAACACGGAGCCGGCGGAGAAGTTTTTTTACAACAGTTCAATTTTGAGGAAAGTACCCGATGTCTCCCGTCAAAGATCAGCTCCAAATTCTTCCGCCCGGCGGCGTTTCGCTCCGCGGGCGCCTCGGCAAAGCTCTGGAAAAGAGCATCAGCCACCGTTTGAAAAAGGTGGATTACGATCACCTTGTCGCACCGTTCCGCGACAGGAATGAACGGGATGGCCGCTGGAGATGCGAATTCTGGGGGAAAATCGTCCGCTCGGCAATCCGCTCCTGGCACGCCGTGCCGGACCCCGAACTGGAGCAGTTGATCCGTAAGACGGTTCACGACCTCTGCACCACGCAGACGCCCGACGGCTGCATCAGCTCCTACCCCGCCGAACTCCAGACCAAGGACTGGGACATCTGGGGCAGAAAATACGCCCTGCTCGGCCTCTGCCGCTACTACCGGGAGATCGAACGCTCCGAAGAGGTCCGCCACGCCGTCGCCCGCTGTCTTGACCACCTGATGACCCAGGTCGGTCCGGAGGCGCAGCGCATCGTCGATTGCGGCCACCACACCGGACTGGCCGCCTCCTCGCTCCTCGGCGCGGTGGTTGCCGCCGCCCGGGTCACCGGCGAAAAACGGTTTCTCGACTACGCCAAATGGATCGCCGCCCAGGGCGGCTCCACCGAAGGAGACATCTTTACGCTCGCCCGACGCGGAACAGCGCCCGCCGAACTCGGCAACGGCAAGGCGTATGAGATGACCTCCTGCTTCGAAGGGCTGCTCGAACTCTACCGCGAAACCGGCGATCCGGAACAGCTCGACGCGGTGATGAAATACTTCCGTGCCGTGCGCGACCGGGAGCTCTTCATCACCGGCGCCGGCGGCCTCAAGGACATGTGGGGCGAATTCTGGTACGAAGGACGCCGCAACCAGACCCGGAGCGACGCAGGTTCCCTCGGGGAGACCTGCGTCACCACCACCTGCATCCGCTTCTTCGGGCAGATTCTCCGCCTGACCGGCGAGCTCAGCGCCGCCGATGAAATGGAACGCGCCCTCTACAACGGCATCCTCGGCGCGATGGTGCCGGACGGCAGCTGGTGGCTCCACGCCAACCCCACTCCGCTGGCCGGAAGCAGCTTCAAGAAGCGGGCCGGCGATCAGATTCCGGGCTACGGCGAGGACTGCTGTGTCGCGCAGGGGCCGGAGGCATTGGCGACCGCGGCCTGCTACGCGGTCATGCATACCGAAGAGGGGCCGGCGGTGCTCTTCTATGAACCGTGCGAAGCAAAAATTCCGCTCGCGGACGGCAGTGAAGCGGCTCTTTCGATCACGGGGAACTATCCGGAC
The DNA here is from genome assembly GCF_048170485.1 of Victivallis sp. Lineage (NCBI taxonomy): Bacteria > Pseudomonadati > Lentisphaerota > Lentisphaeria > Victivallales > Victivallaceae > Victivallis > Victivallis sp. The sequence continues at coordinate 20,140 of NZ_DBEXAY010000168.1, forward strand.
GGCGCCACCGCGGCGATCACGGTTTCACTCCCGGCGCCCAGGCGGTTCCGTCTGAAACTGCGCGTGCCCGCCTGGAGCACCCGCACCCGGATCCGCGTTGCCGGAGAAGAGATTCCCGCCCGCCCCGGCACCTTCGCCGAAATCGACCGTCTCTGGACGACGGGAGACCGGGTGGAGCTGGAGTTCGACCTCCGGTTCCGCGCCGTCCCGGCCCCGGATGGCGGAGCGCTTCTCGCGGCGATGCGCGGCCCGGTTCTCTTTGCCCGGGATTCCCGTCTCGGCGAGCTGGACACCCCGGTTTCTCCGGAAGAGATTGAAAACGCGCAGGAAACTCCGGCCGAACCGGAGTTCGCCCGGCTCTGCCGCCTCCCCGACGGCAGCAAACTGTGCGATTACGCCTCCGCCGGCAACCGGTTCACGCCGGAGAACACTCTGCGTGTCTGGCTGCCGAAGCGTTGAAGTGCAAGGAGAATTTCACTTTCCGAAGTGAAAGAGTTCGCCGGTATCGGCCGACTCGCGCGCCGCAAGGCAGGCGCGGGTGAGCAGAAAGGTCTGCGGAGCATCCACCAGGGCCGGACGCTCGCCCGCGACATCGAGCACAAAGTCGGAAAACAGACTGCGCTTCGGCGGGGGGACCGGGATCTCCCGCTCTCCCTGCGCATCGATCAGCATGATCCTGCCGCCGGCGACTTCGAGCACGCCGTCGGTCCCGGCAATCCGCACCCGGTCGTCTCCATGCGTCGGAGCCGCCGCCGGGCGGAGGTAATCGATGCTCGCCTGTGCGATGATACCGTTGCTCATGCGGAAGAGGCACTGCGCGGCAACCTCGAGATCCCCATAGCCGAAGTTGTCGCTTCGCTCTTCGCAGGCCCAGACGGTGTCAAATCCGCTGTTGCCGAAATAGATCATCCAGTCCATCGCGTGGCTGCCCACCCAGGGAATGGTTCCGCCGTATGTGGCGCGATTCCGGTAGAAATCGGGACGGACCCCGAACCGGTAGGATTTGCGCGTGCCGATGAGTTTGACCTTGCCCACCGCCCCGGCCTCCACCAGTTCATGCGCATGCTGAAAGGCCGGTTCGTAGCGGAGCCCGACCATCGAAACGATTTTCGCCGATGCCGCCGCGTGCGCCTTTTCTATTTCGTCGAGCGAAGCGAAGTCCAGCGCGATCGGCTTCTCGCAGAAAACATTGATGTTGCGCCGGAGCGCTTCAATGCACATCTCCGCGTGCCGGTCGAAAGGACCGTCAACCGAAACCAGGTCGGGCTTCTCCCGATCGAGCATCTCGCGGTAGTCGTCGTAAACCTTCGGGGTGAATCCACACCGGGCGGCCCCGTCCAGCAACCGCTGCGGCGAATCCTCGCACCCGGAACTGACGGCGGCAAGCTCCACAAAAGGAACCTCTTTCAACGATTCGAAGACGTAGTGGCAGTGGCCGCGCGAACCAATCATGCAGAGCTTCATTTCGAGACCTCCGCATTGCGCATCTTCCGGATGTGTTCCGTCTCGAATTTGTTGCTCGCCTGATAGCAGGCGCGGGGAACCGTGTGATCGCTTGCAACGTTGTTGACAATCCGTTTCCGCGGCGACGGTATCGAATTGAACGCGGCGTAAACACTGCTCGGCGTGCAGGAGAGATCGACAAATCCGGTGCTGAGGAAACACTCCGCATTTTTAATCCGCTTTGCGAAGTTGACCGCATCGACATAGTCGGAGGCCGCAATCGCCTCCGGTGTACGCCCCTCTTTTCTCCAGTGGAAACGGGGCCAGCCGCTCTCGCGCCCGATGGTGATTCCGCCGTGGTCGCAGAGCGCGGGCACATGGGCGACGCAACAGGTCACATCAGGATCAAGTCCGGCGGCGACCAGCGCCTGCCCTCCCCCCTGACTGGTGCCGGTGGCGATCAGAATCCGGCCGTCCCACTCCGGGCGGCTCTTGAGAAACTGCAGCGCCCGGTAGAGCCGCCGGAACATGCCGCGGAAATAACTCTGCTCCCGGCTGGTGCAGCCGTCATAGCGGTAGTTGCGCAGCTCCCCTTTGAGCAGGTTCTGATAGAACTCCTTCGGCTGACCGTTTTCGATGCCGTGCGCGTTGATGTCGACGGCAATCCGGCCGCTGAGCGCGGCTCCGAGCGGCATGTTCGAACCACCGACACCGGCGCCGTGAAAGAAGATCTGGCCGGGCAGAGATTTCGGTTTGGCGCCGACCGGGAGCGCAAGGTACCCCCGCACCGGGCGGCCGCCGGGACAGGCGACCGAAAAGTCGTAGACCTTCACCCGGCCTTCCAGACCGGGGCGGTTCGGGGGAACTTCCCGGAGTTCCGCCTCGACCGGCAGTGCGTCCAGCTCCGCCTTCTGCTGATTCCAGAATGCATCGAAATCAGCGGGGGTCGGGCGGGCGGGAGTGATGTTCTGCGGCTCGACCCCGGCTCCGCCGGAACCGGAAATCTTTTTCCCGTCGATGACAGCCTCCGCCCGGCAGCGCATGAATCCGGGCCGGTCGAGCTTGCGGACCAGCACGGCTTTCCCGGCGGCATCGGTGACGAGCGTCCCCCTGCCCCGGACCGCGTCGTCGCCGAAGAACTCCCAGTTCACCTTCTGCGAGGCGAGCGGACGGCCGTCATCAGTCAGCGAGATCTGAAAGGATATCGGCTCCCCTTTGCGGTAGAGCGCGTCGGCCCGGTCGGCGGCGACGTGAAGAACCGGAGCCGCGTTCAACGACACGGCGGCGGCGGCACAGACGAGAAAAAGAGATTTCCACATGTTGAGAATACTCCCAGTTTTTGGTGACACACCGGTTCAGTTGACGAACTGGTCGAGTTTGGAAAGCAGAAACGATTTGCTGGTTCTTCCGGTGGGTTCGGGATTGTTGCGCCCGGCCGGCCGGATCGTATTGATATAGACCGTGCGGTCCAGTTTCCCCTCCGGCAGGATGGTGATCAATCCCGCCGCCATCGGCTGGTTGCGGACCGCCAGCAGATTGGTGGTGAACTCCTCCAGCGTGCGGGTCCCGCTCAGGCCGATCGCCAGAAGCTTCACCGCATCGTACCCCTGGGCCTCGCAACTGCCGGGATACCGGTAGAAGGTGCGGCGGAAGGAGTCCCGGAACAGCCGGTTTTCCGGAGAATCGGATTCCGGCGAGTAAAAGGCGATGTAGGCGCAGTCTCCGGGCTGGGCGCCGCAGGTGCGCAGGAAACGGTTTTCATCCCAGGAGTCGCCGCCGAACAGCAGCCCCTGATAGCCCATCTCCCGAAGCTGACGGACCAGCAACGCGGCCTCCGAGGTCTCGAAGGGAATCAGAATTCCCTGCGGAGCGGCGGCGAGAACATCGCGCAGAACCGCCTCAAGACCGGGATCGTCCGTCTGAATTTCCGCGGCGCGGACCACCGTGCCGCCCAGTGCGGTGAAGGAACGCACCGCTTCGCGGCCGATTTCGCGGGAGTATCCCCCCCGCGGCCCCGCATCGGTCAGCACGGCAATCCGCAGCAGTTTCCGCCAGTACCAGGCGTACCCGGCAAGCGCCTTCGCCTCCTCACGGCCGGTAAATGTATTGCGGAAAAGGAATGGATTGCCCGCGAAGATTTCACTCGACGTAGCCAGCGGCACCAGCGTCGGCAGAGAATGTCTCCGCGCCTCCGGAGCAATCGCCAGCACCTCGTCGGAACTGTAACCGGCAATGAGGCCGACGATCCCCGCGTCATTCAGGTCACGGACCAGTTCCGCCGCGCGCTCCGGTTCGCTCCGGCTGTCGCGGACCAGCAGTTCAACCTTGCGGCCGTTGATTCCGCGGCCGTTGTTCAGCTCCTCGACCGCGAGCTGCACCCCATCGAGCATCCGTTCGCCGTAAAAGCGGTTGCCGCCGGAAAGCGGAGCGATCACGCCGATCTTCACCGGCCCAGGCGCGGCAGGATCGTTGCGCAGCGCAGTCCCGATGTTCAGCTCCGCGCAGCCGGCCAGAATCCCCGCCAGAAGCGGGAGAATGGCAAATCGAAAGAAACGTTTTTTCATACTGCACCCCCTTTGGCTGCCGTTTTCCACAACCGAATCCGTCACTCTTCCGGGCCGTCCAGGTGGGTTCCGAGTGCAATGAGCTCCGGATCGCCCGGCATGATGCCCCGGTCGGAATGGCGGATGAAATCCACGAAATGCTCCACATCCGGCGTCACCGGCCCGGCCTCGATCGCCGCGAGCGCGTTCGCCGTATTCAGTCCGCGGAAGAACACCTCCTTGATCGCCTTGCGGATCGCCAGCCGGCGGGGGCCGTCGAAGCCGTTCCGCCGCAGGCCGATCGCGTTCGGGCCGCAGATGCAACTGTTCTCCGCCAGCATGCAGTAGGGCGGCACATCCTGCCGGACAATCGTCCGCGCGCCCAGCATCGCGATGCTGCCGATCCGGCAGAACTGGTGAATCAGAATGTATCCGGAAAGCACCGCGCCGTCCTCGATGATCACGTGTCCGGAAATTGCCGTATGATTGGCCACCGTCACCCGGCTGCCGATCCGCGCGTCGTGTCCGACGTGGACGAACGCCATCAGCAGCGTTTTGTCGCCGACCGAAGTGACGCCGCCCTCAAACGGCGAGCGGTGAATCGTCACATACTCGCGCAACACCGTATCCGCCCCGATCACCGTCGTCGCCGGAGTTCCCGGCCGGAAGCGGTGATCCTGCGGCTCCTCGCCGACCAGCGCCCCGAGATAGACCCGGCAGCGCGGCCCGAGTGTCGTCTGCGACGCGATTTTCACATGGGAATCGATCCAGCAGTCGTCTCCGATGACGGCGTTGCCTTCGATGACCGAATAGGGGCCGATGTGGACATCGCGGCCGATGGTCGCCTCCGGACTCACCACCGCGGTTGGATGTATGCTCATGATCTTCTCTTCTCCTTGTCGCCGCACCGTCCGTTCAGCTCACGATCGTGCCGTAAGCGGTGTCGCCCGCCAGCACCGCCTCGAAACTCTCCGGATCGGAGAAGTTGAAGACGATGATCGGCAGATCGTTGTCGCGGCACATCGAAAAGGCGGTCGAATCCATCACCTTGAGCTGGCGGGAAAGCGCCTCGTCGAAACTCAGCGTCGCAAAGCGCCGGGCGGAAGGATCCTTCATCGGGTCCGCCGTGTAGACGCCGTCCACCTTGGTCGCCTTGAGCACCGCGTCGCAATCGGTCTCCAGCGCGCGCAGCACCGCGGTGGTGTCGGTGGTGAAGAAGGGGCTGCCGGTACCGCCGGCGAAGATCACCAGCTGCCCGGCCTCCAGCGCGCGAATCGCCTTCACCCGGTCATAGCGCGGCGCGATCGGCTCCATGCCGATCGAACTCTGCACGATCGCCGGAACTCCGGCGGCCGTAAAGAAATCCCGCAGACAGAGCGCGTTCATCACGGTGGCGAGCATGCCCATATACTCGGCGTTGACCCGGTCCATACCGCCGGAGCGCCCCATGACGCCGCGCCAGATGTTCCCGGCGCCGACCACCAGCGCCACTTCGACATCCTGGTCGATGATCCGTTTGACCCGGGAGACCACTTCGCGCACCGCCTCCGCGTCATACCCGTGATCCTGAGTTCCCTTGAGCGCTTCGCCGCTGATCTTCAGCAGCACCCGGTTGAAACGAAATTCTCTGGACATAATTTGCTCCCTGATCGGTTAAGAAATTCAGCTGGTACGGCAGAAATATAACCCGGATTTGCGATTTCGGCAAGAGAAACTCTCCGGATATGCTGTATTTATTGAAAAAAACGTGTATATTATCCGGAAACATTTTTCACAACCATGGTTTGTCCGGAGGAAACTCTCATGATTGAAAATGACTGCAAACTTAAAGTCGGTGTCATCGGCGTCGGCGCCCTCGGCCGCCA
>NZ_DBEXAY010000169.1:0-6144 GCF_048170485.1 Victivallis sp.
TTCACACAACAACGGGAGTTCGTTCATGCGGCATCGTTTTTTTCTTCCGCTTCTGGCAGGCCTCGCAGCCTTAGTGACCGGATGCGCCGACCCGGTGATCTTCGCCGAAGTGTTTCAGCAGCAGGAGGGGCAGAAGCTCTACACCCGCTACAACCTCTGGTATACCGATCCAGGCAGCATCAGCAGTCTCAACATTCAGGAGGGCTCCCGGCTGCCGATCGGCACGGAAATCATTCCGGTCGGGACCGATGAGTGGGACAGCACCATCACCTTCCGGGATACCGCGGGGAACGAGTACACCATCCAATTTGATCCGGGCTACCGGCTCTGCTCGATGCGCGACTTCATCGCCTACACCTTCACGACCGAACCGGTCGATCAGCTGCTGGCTGAAGTTCCGGAAAAGAACCGGGAGCGGATTCGCCGCGGCGAAGCGGTCCCCGGCATGAACCGGGAGGAGGTCATCTTCGCCTACGGGCCGCCGCCGAGCTGCCGCACACCGAATCTGCGCAACGAAAGCTGGCTTTACTGGGTCACGCCCACGCAGACGGTCCGGGTGGTGTTCCGCGGGGATATTATCCGCAATATCGTCAACATCAACAAGCAGAGATAACCCCATGGCCGTCCCCACCTTCCGGGCGGCGGAACTTGCCGCAGCCACCGGCGGCGTCTGGCGGCAGGGGGTCGTGCCCCGGGAACTCCTCTCAGGAATCGTCACCGACACCCGGCGTGCCTGCGCGGGAGCCCTCTTTCTCGCCCTCGCCGGAGAACGGTTTGACGCGCACAACTTTCTCCGGAACGCCATCGCGGGCGGTTGTGCCGCGCTCTGCATCGAAGCGTCCAAGGCGGACCGACTCCCGCCGGAGTGCTCCGTACCGGTTCTGGAAGTGGCCGACACACTGGCCGCCTACCGTGATATCGCGCATTTTCACCGCCTCCGCTTTCCCTCGCTTCGGCTGGCCGCTGTCACCGGCAGTGTCGGCAAAACCAGCGTGAAAGAGATGCTCCGGGCAATTTTCGAAGCGGCGGCGGGGCCGGATGCGGTGCTGTACACCGAGGGCAACACCAACAACCAGATCGGCGTCCCGCAAAACCTCCTCCGGCTGGAGGAGCGCCACCGGTACGCGGTCATCGAAGCGGGGACCAACCACCCAGGAGAGATCGAACCGTTGAGCCGTTGTGCCGCGCCGCAGATCGCGCTGATCAATTCGATTGCGCCCTGTCATCTTGAATTTCTCGGCAGTCTCGCCGGGGTGGCGCGCGAAAAGGCCCACCTGTTCGACGGATTGCCGGAGAATGGCTGCGCGGTCATTCCCGGAAGCTGTCCGGAGGTCGGGATTCTGGAAGACGCCGCCCGGAACTATGCAACGGTATTGCGTTTCGGCGAAACGGCCGATTGCGCCGTGCGCGCCCGCTACTTCGGCGGCCGACTTGCGGGAAGCCGCTTCGAACTCACCTTTCCGGACGGGAAGCAATTCGAGGTGGAGTGGGCGCTTTCCGGACGCCATCAGGCGGTCAACGCTTCGGCGGCGGCATGTGCCGCTCTGGCGGCAGGAATTGCCCCGGAAGTCATCGTCAGGGGGCTGGCAAACACCCGACTGCCCGGCATGCGCACGAAGGTGACGGAAATCGCGGGCGTCACCTATGTGAACGACGCCTACAACGCCAATCCCGACAGCATGCGGGCAAGTCTCGCATGGCTGGCCGAATTTGCGAAGCCGGCCAGATTGATCCTCGCGCTGGGAGAAATGCGCGAACTGGGGGAAAACTCGCCGAAGGAACACGCCGCTTTGTTGAAACTGGCACGGGAGACATTCCCGGAAGCCCGCATTCTTTCGGTGGGGAGCGCCTTTGCCCCGACGCCGGAAGTGGAACATTTTTCCGATGCCGCCGCCGCGGCCAGTCGTCTTGCGGAAATGGCGCGGCCGGGGGATCTGGTCTTCGCCAAAGGCTCCCGCGGCATCGCAATGGAGCTGGCATTGCCGGAAGCGGCACGCTAGCGGAGAAGAGAGGAGAAACCTGTCATGATTACATCCTTTGAAAACGCTCTGGGGGAACTCTTTGTCACGGCGCGCGGCCTTGGCGGTCCGGCCCGGGGGCGGGTAACCAACGACTCCCGCAAGGTTCTTCCGGGAGATATTTTCGTCGCCATTCCGGGGTCGCGTTTTGACGCGCACGATTTCATCGATCAGGCAATCAACGCCCGCGCTCAGGTGATCGTGCACGAACGGAACCTCAAGCACTATCAGGAGAAGACCACCTACATTCAGGTGACCGACGCCGGACGGGCCTATTCCCGGCTGGTGCGCGCCTTCTACGACTGCCCCGACGAGCGGGTCAAACTGATCGGCGTAACCGGAACCAACGGCAAGACGACCACCTCTTTTCTCGTCGAGCACATCTTCCGCAACGCGGGGGAGCCGTGCGGGCTGATTTCGACCGTGGAATACCGGGACGGCAAAATCGTCACGCCGGCGACCCATACCACGCCGGATGCGGGCGTGCTCTTTCCGCTGCTGGCGGAGATGCGCCGCAACGGCATGCGGGCGGCCGCCATGGAGCTCTCCAGCCATGCGCTCTGGCAGGGGCGGGTGGATGGAGCGAAATTCCGCACCACCATCTTCACCAACCTGACCGGCGAGCACCTCGATTATCATGGAGATATGGAGCACTATTATCAGGCGAAAAAGCTCTTTTTCACCCGTCTGATGGCGGTCGACGGCACCGCGGTGATCAACATCGACGACGAATACGGCCGGCGGCTGGCGCGGGAAATTTCCACGCGGAACATCCTCACCTTCGGGAAAAACTCCGCGGCGGACTGGAATCTCACCGACATTGAACTCGGTGCCGACGGCTCCCGGTTCCGGCTTCAGAGCGAAAACGAAGCGTTCGACGTCGCCACCAACCTGATCGGCGAACACAACGTGCACAATCTTGCCGGAGCGATCCTTGCCGCACTCGACTACGGTCTTACGCCGGCTCAGATCGACCGGGCGCTCTCGCGTCCGATCCGGGTGCCGGGGCGGCTGGAGAAATTCATGGCGGAAAACGGTGCGGCGTTCTACGTCGATTACGCCCACACCGATGACGCGCTGGCCAACGTGCTCTCCATTCTGCGGAAGATCGCGAAGGGACGGCTGATTACGGTCTTCGGTGCCGGCGGCAACCGCGACCGCACCAAACGACCCCGCATGGGGCGGAAGGCGGCGGAGTTCGCCGATCTTCTGATCGTCACCAGCGACAATCCACGCAATGAAAATCCGGAAGCGATCATCCGGGAAATCGTGGCCGGGATTCCGGAGGGAACCGCATACGAAACGGAACCGGACCGCCGCAAAGCCATCCGCCGGGCGGTGGAGCTTGCCGGCCCGGGCGATGTGGTGCTGATCGCCGGGAAAGGTCACGAAAACTATCAGGAGATCGCCGGCAAACGGTATCATCTCGACGACCGCGAAGTGCTCAAGGATCTGCTGTAGAAAATCTACAGCAGGAGGACCATGGAGCCGGCGAGAATGAGCAGTCCGCCGGCGACCACCTGCCAGTCACACCGCTCGTGCAGAATGAGAATGCCGAGAAAGATGGTGAGGGCGACACTCAATTTGTCGATGGGCGCCACCTTGGAAGCCGGACCGGACTGGAGCGCCTTGAAGTAGAAGAGCCACGACAGCCCGGTGGAGACTCCGGAGAGGACCAGAAACAGCAGGGAATATCCGGGGACACTCCGGATTCTGGCGCCGCTGCCGGAGACGAACACAATGCCCCAGGTGATGACGAGGATCACCGCGGTACGGATGGCGGTGGCCAGATTGGAATCGACATTCCGGACGCCGATTTTGGCCAGAATCGCGGTCAGCGCGGCAAAAACCGCGGAAAGGACGGCATAATATTTCCACACGGCAGTATCTCCGAATAAAAAAGATTCCTGTATAAGATAGCACCGGATTTGCGGAAAACCAGCTGCCGGGCTGGCAAAAGAGCGCACACCATGCTATTTTAACGGAAAACAATCAGAGGATGGATTTCCGCATATGAAGATCGTCGACGACACATTGCTTGCCGAACTCCTGGGAAAGGCCGCCGCAGCTCCCCGGCGCCGGACCAATTACAACCTCCACGACTCCACGGAGGAGCCGACCAACCGGCTGCTCAACGCCATGCAGCCGGATACGGTCATCGCCCCGCACCGCCATCCGGGGAAGTGGGAGCTGTTCTCGCTCCTCTCCGGCCGGATTGGAGTCTATCTGTATGACGACGCGGGCCGCATCACTGAAACGGTCACACTGGGCGACGGCGTCCGGGTGGTGGAAATTCCGCCGAATGTGTGGCACAACTTCGTGGCACAGGAGCCGTCGGTCGCGCTGGAGGTGAAACCCGGCCCCTATGCGCCGCTCGCGCCGGAAGACGCGGCCCCCTTCCCCGGCGTCCGGCCGGAGGATTCCGCGCAGTGACACGGGGGCGGAACCTGTTGCGCCTCTACCTGCCGGTCGCGGTAATTGCAACCGCGGTGCGGCTGTGGGTCTACGCCTCCTGGCTGGATTCTCCGTTGCGCTGGTTCCACCGGGTGCCGGGGCTGGATATGCAGACGCTGCTGGAATTCGGCCAGCGTCTGGTGGATGGAATCGGCCTCTTCACCCTCCACCGGACTCTGATTGCGGGGGTCTGGCTGGCCAACGGCGGCGCGCACCATGTCGAATTTCTCGCCGCAGTGCAGTGCGTGCTCGGCATTCTCTCCGCCCTGCTCGTCACGCGGATTACGCTCCACCTCTTCGGGAAGAGGAGCTGGGCGCTGGCGGCCGGAATCGTAACTGCGCTCTACAGTCCGGCCCTGATGTACGAGGTGACGATGCTGCAGGAGAGTATCGTCACCTTCGCCGTACTGCTCAGTTTTGCCGGCTGGCTCCGAGCGCGGGAGAAACGCTTTTCCCCCGGCCGTGCCGTTACCGCCGGAATCCTGCTCGGGCTCGCCACCATCGGGCGACCGACCGCCCTGCTCTGGGCAGGCTGTGCGGTGGTGTTCAGTTTCCCGCTTTTCCGGCGGGGAAGCTCGGTCCGCCGCGCCCTTCTGGTCGCCGCCGGCTGTGTCGGGCTCTGGCTTTCAGTCGGTCTGTTGAATCAGCTTCACACCGGCAGCTTCAGCCCCTTCTTCAATGTACTGCCGTATGCGACAACAGTCAACGCGCCCCCGGAATCGGCCGCCCCCCCTGCTCCGCCGGCGGCACAACCGGAATCCTCCCCGTCAATTTCGCCGTTGAAACCATTCCTTCGTATCGGCTGGAACGCCCTGGGGCGGATTCCATTGCTCTTTTTCGCGGATGAGATTCCGGACAATCTCAACTTCTATTTCATCCGCCGGGAGTTTCTTCCACTGCGGTTTCTGCCGGGGCCGGAACTGCTGATTCCTGCCGCGGTGGCCGGGATTCTTCTTCTGATCGGTTCCGGCCGGTTGTTGCGGAGGGAGGGGCTGGTACTGCTGATCGTGGCGATGCTGGCGCCGCCGCTCTGCGGACTGCATCCGGTCGGGCGCTACCGTCTGCTGCTCTACCCGTATTTCGCGATTCTCGCGGTCTATGCGTTCGGCTGGATGAGCTTCCGGGGGCGTCTGTCGCGCCGGACACGCATCTTCATCGGCACGGGAGTGCTGGTGGCGGTGTTCGGAGCAAATCAGGTGCTGGGGACCGGCTCATTTCTGCGCAGTACCGATTTTGTAGCCTGGGGAATTGCCGCGGAGAATCCGGAGGGGCGGCCGACGGCGGTTTCCATGCAGAGCTTCGGGCGGGCGCTGGCACTGAGCGGCGGCCGTAACCAGTCTGCGGCGGTCAATTTGCTGACGCGGCTGATCGGAGTGCGGCAATTCGACGCGGCGCTGGCACTGGCGCGGCGGGAACTGGAAGTCCCTGGAATCAACCGTTCCCTGATGCATTACTACGCAGGTTTGAGCCTGTTGGGCGGGGGACATCCGGCGGAGGCGGCACAGGAGTTTGCGGCGAGCCGTCCGGAAGAGATTGCGCCACTGGCGGGGAAACTGCACTTCTTTCGCGGAGAAGCGGAACGACTGCGTGGGAACCGGGAAAAAGCGGCATTGCATTACCGTGACGCCCTGACGTGCCCGTTGACGCCTGAGCTGAGGAAATGGCTTGAGAA
>NZ_DBEXAY010000170.1:0-4600 GCF_048170485.1 Victivallis sp.
AAACTTTCCTCTTCCCGGCTCAGTGCCGTGGCGAAGACGACATCTCCCCGGCCGTCTCCTCCAGTCCGCGCACCCGGAAGGCGGTCGGCGTGAGGCCGGTGTAGCGGTGAAAGACCGTCGAAAAGTAGAGGGAGTTGCGAAATCCGAGCTGCTCGGCAATCTCCTTGAACGACAGCTGGCCCGCCCGGACCAGCTGAATCGCACTCTCCATGCGCAGTTTGTTCCAGTAGGCCTGCGGAGAAATTCCAAGAAAGTTGCGGAACATCCGGGTCAGCGTCGCCCGGCTGGTCCCCAGATCCGCCGCCAGCCGGCTCACCGATTGATGACAGCCGCGATCCGACTCCATCGCCCACACCGCACGAGTCAACACCGGCGGCAGATCAGTTCCGACCGAAAAACTGTATTTTTCCGCCAGTCCGAGGATGATCGCATAACCGAGCTGCGAATTCTCCGCCGCCTCTTCCCGGCGCCTTGCCGCCAGCAGTTCCGCAATGCGGGCAAACCTGCCCCGCAGCTCTTCCAGTTCCCCCGGACGCCCGAATACCACTTTGCGACAGCCGGTCATGCCGAGCGATTCCACCAGAAGTTTCACCATGCCGCCGGAAATCACCAGCTGATGCTGCCGACCGAATTTCGACGGCCCGTTCTCGAAACAGACATCATTTCCCGGCAGCGTCACGTAAAGCTCCCCTGGATGCAGCACTTCGCGACGGCCGTCGCTCTCGTAGACGGTCTCCCCTTCCACCTGAAGCTCCAATGCGATGCAGGTGTAGTTGCTGCGTTGAAACCACCAGTTGCCGTGGCGCACGATATCCGCACAGCGATGAGGCCAGACCGCCAGCGAATAGGGATGAATGTCATACCACGCCTCATCCCGCAGCCAGCGGGTGGCCTTCAGGTAACCGGCGGAGGAAAATTCTTTTGAACCGGGTGTCCGGCAATAAACCGTCCCCTTGGCACGCATCGACAACGCCATTTCTCCTCCCTCCGGCGAATTTGGATATCTATGCTACAAATTTATATATCTTTCCTGTTTTTACAAGTTGGAAATTCAAAATTTTTTTGGTAAAATATAGAAAAAGGATTCACCGCAACAGTAACAAGGAGGTTTCATGAAACACCCATCCGCCCGGCATTCCGAATCCAGTTCATTTACGCTTATCGAACTCTTGATCGTAATTGCGATCATCGCCATTCTGGCGGCCATGCTGCTGCCGGCGCTCAACAAAGCGCGGGAGCGGGCGAAGACCACCACCTGTCTGAATCAGCTCAAACAGGCCGGCAGCGCCTGCATCCTCTATGCGAACGATTACCAGAGTGTGTTTCTTTCGCGCGGCAGAAACGCCTCCGGCAGCGGTGCCCTCCCCTACAGCAAGTATCTTATCGAACTCAAATATCTTCCCAGCCACAAGGTGACGGAAAACGGGGAAACTCTCTCCATTTCGGAAGTGCTCTACTGCCCCTCGGTCAGTCAACGCATCGCACCGTCGGAAAGCGGAGGCCAGCTGCTCTGGCGCGTCTACGGCATTCCGCAATACAACTACAACTGCCCGGCGGAACTAGGAACCTTCGTCAAAAAAGTGAACAACTGGATCTTCTATGTTCTGCCCCGGATGCGGAAACCTTCCGGAACTATCTTGATGACCGACTCCGGAAGCGACAACACCAAAGGGGACAAAGCCGGACTCCCCTGGGCGGACATCCATCTGCGCTACTCCCAACCGAACGGATTGTGCATGTATCTCCGGCACAACAATCAGGCCAACGCCGTCTTTTTCGATGGACACGCCTCCGCCGACAATGCGGCAGGCTACCGTCTGAACCCGTCAATCACCGCCGGAGTGCAACACTTCATCGGGGCCGATAATGTCTATTTCAAACTGGATTGAGGACAAAAGGAAATTACAAATTCTCGCCACTCTGCGTCTGTTCTCCGGCCTCGCCGCCGTCGGCGCACCCCTGCCTGAATCGTTGAACCTCCAGAAAGACGGCACCTTCTCCTTTCAGGGAGCGACCTTCCAGATCGCTGTCGGCGACGCCCGCTGGCGCTTCGTCTCCAACAAGAACTGGAAGGAGCAAAAATCCCGCGTCGCCACCACCGGGGCACAGTTCTCCGGCACCATCCTGCCCGGCAGCGGCCGGGGCGTCATCGCCGAATCGATCACGCCCACGGCTCCGGAGAGTGCGGAGCTTCACGCGGTGCTCACTATGCAGGAGCCGGTCCGCCTGAACCGGATCAGCGGCAATTTTGTCCTGCCCGCCGACCGATGCGCCATCCTCGTTGACGGCAAAGCGGTCAACGTTCCGGAGCGGCCGGAGAAAGCCCGGCTCTACGCCGGCTGGTCAAAGGAGGTGGTGCTCCGCACGTTCGGCGCGGAAGAGCTGGTCATCCGCCCCGCCGGCGGACGGGTGATCATACAGGACAACCGCAAAGTCAGTCAAAAAAACGATACCGTCAGCGTGATGTTCTGCTTTCAACCGGAGGGAGGAGAGGTTTCCCGGGCGGAACTCAAACTGAACATGACCGTACGGAAGATCGCCGGTGTCCCGGTCCCGCTCGAAAAATTCGTCACCCGCGCCTTCCGGGAGGAACCGGGCAATACGCTCCCGGTCTGGACCCTTCAGGGGCCGGAGGAGTCGCTCTACATGATCCGCCCCGGCACGATCTCCGCGCTCGGGCTCGATTTCACCGTCTCCCCCCGCGGCGCCGCTGCCGTCGGCGGTGAGGAACGCGGCGCGCAACCCGAACTTACCATTCCGGTCAAGGTTCCGGCGGGCATGCGTTCGCTCAATTTCCTCCACACCTCCGCGTGGACGCCGACGGAGAAGTTCGGCGAACTCGTCGTACGGTATTCCGATGGAAGCGAGAGCCGTTACCCTCTCTCCGGCCTGCGCGACTGCGGCAACTGGACCGGCTCACGCAATCTGGAAAACGCCGTCGTCGCCTGGCGCGGCGACCGGGCGGACAACAGCGTCTCCGCCTATCTCTCCACCTTCCCGCTGCAGGAAAACCGGACGCCAGTCGCCGTCACGCTGCGCGCCACCCATCGGCAGGTGATCTGGTTCGTGCTGGGCATGACCTTTACGCCGGAGAAGATCCTGCTGCCCTCCCGCAAGAATCTCCCCACCCGCATCGCCGCCGGAGCTGACTGGTGCCGGCTGGACTTCCGCAACGCTACCGTTCCGGGCAGTCCACTCGATTTCATGCCGATGCTCGACGCTCCGGCGGGGAAATACGGCTTCGTCCGCCCTGCTCCGGATGGCACGCTCCGGTTTGAAAAGGCGCCGGCAAGGCGGCTGAAGCTCTACGGAACCAACCTCTGCCAGAGCGCGAACTTTCCGTCGAAAGAGGAGGCGGAGAAGATCGCAGACCAGATCGCCCGCAACGGCTACAATTCGGTCCGTTTCCATCACCACGACAACAGCCTCGTCGATCCTGCCGCCGCCGACTCCACCACGTTGAACGCCGAAATGGTCGACCGGCTCGATTTCTTCATCGCCGCGCTGAAAAAGCGGGGCATCTACATCACCACCGATCTCTTCACCAGCCGCAAACTCAAACCCGGCGACCGCCTGCCGGAAACGAATCCCCGCAGCACCAAGGCCTGGTTCCAGAGCGACTCCGCCGCGCTGGAGAACTGGAAGACCTTCGCCCGCAACTGGCTCACTCACCGCAACCCCTACACCGGGCTCACACTGGCCGAAGAACCGGCGCTCGTCTTCGTCAATCTGGTCAACGAGGATGATCCGCTCGTCTTCTGGAACAATACGCTCGCCTCCCGCGAACGTCATCTCCAGCTCTTCGAAGCGTGGAAGAAGAAAAACAA
The DNA here is from genome assembly GCF_048170485.1 of Victivallis sp. Lineage (NCBI taxonomy): Bacteria > Pseudomonadati > Lentisphaerota > Lentisphaeria > Victivallales > Victivallaceae > Victivallis > Victivallis sp. The sequence goes on from NZ_DBEXAY010000170.1 coordinate 3,828, forward strand.
CTGTCCCGACGCCCGCGCCGATGCCGGCGACCGGAAGTTTCTCAAGTTCCTCTTCGAACTCAAGGGGAACAGTCTCGCGGAAATGGCCCGCTTCGTCAAGGAGGAGCTCAAGCTCAAGGCCGCCGTCACCAGCGTCAACCAGCATCAGGGGCTCCACTTCGTTCCGCTGCGCGACAAGTTCGATGTGGTGGACGACCACGGCTACCACGACCACCGCTCCTATGTCAAAATCGACGGCAGAACCGTCAACGGACATACGCAGAGCTCCGCCATCGCCACTCTCTCCTACATGCCGCGCCAGATGATGACCACCCGGAATCCGGGCAAGCCCTTCTTCATGACCGAATTCAACCACTGCCGCCCCAACCGCTACCGGGCGGAAAGCGGTCCGATGATGGGCGGATACGCCGCGTTGCAGAACTGGGACGGGCTCTACCGTTTCTGCTACTCCCACACCATCGAACGGATTCGGAAAAACACCATCGCCGTCAGCTGTTTCGAATCGGTCGCCGACCCGATCATGCAGCTGTCGGACCGGATTATCGCCATGCTCTTCCTGCGCGGCGACGTCCGTCCTGCCCCGGAGGTGTTCTCCATGGCGGTCCCGGAAAACGTGCTCGACAGCCGGCTTGCTCTCAACTTCCCGCTCAAGTTCCAGATGCTCGGCTTCGTCACCGGAATCGGCTCCCACGTCGCCGGGCGCCCCCTCCCCGCCGGCGTCACGCCGGTCTCCCCCGGGGTCGATTTCAATGACGTCGGGAAAAATGCCGCCC
>NZ_DBEXAY010000171.1:0-17634 GCF_048170485.1 Victivallis sp.
GTAATTTTAAACCGCGTTGCCATCGTTTCTCCTATCGGGTTGAGTCCATTCGTTATGTTGTATTCTCATGTAATATACTGCAACCCAAGAGGTTTGCCTCTGTTTTAACTTTAATTTTACCTGTTATTTCACGGATTTAGGTAATTGTTAAAAGATGCTATTATAATGTATTGTTTGGATTTCGTTATTCAATATTAGGTGCTTGGACACATCTAATTATAGAACAAGTCTTGATTCTAACAATCAGCTACAGAAACTTTTACTAGACAGTAATGTGTTCAGTTCTTTTCATGAAAGGGACGAGTATGGCATGGTTTGCATTTATTACGAAAGCGTGCGAAGAGGCCGCCCGGCGACACGGAGTGTGGCGGCAGGTGGAAGATTTTCGAGATGAAATCAAAAAGCTGCAGGAGTGTGCACTCGTCCGATTTCAGCAGTTTCCGCCGCCGTATCTGGTGAAGAAAAAGTTCGCGGGCTGGGAAGGCCGTCTCATCGCCAGGCGGTATGATTTCACGGATCAGCAGAATGAAGAGCACACCGTCATCGTCTTTCTCGACTTTATGACGCGCGGGAACAACGGATACGACAAGGGATTCGGACAGGATCCCCTCAAGTATGGCGCGGCGCATTATGAAAATTTGACAACAAATAATGAACTGGAACAGTATGTACGTGAACAGCTTGCAAAAGATCCCATTCCCCCGCTCCCTGATCCGTCCGATTACGAATGGGGCTATTTGACTGCGGCTCTTCAGCAAACGGAAGACTGGGGTGATGATTATATTTATGAATCACAGGAGTGGAATAACAGCATCAACCAGAAAGTGTACCTTCAGGGGCAGATTTATACTCTTCTCGGGAATTGTTCCTTTGATCAGGAGTGGGGGGGGCAATCATCGATTCAGTCGAGTAGTCGGGAACAGATTCTCTACTACAGTTTCCCCTCGCTCCACATCATATTTCTTGCAGGGCTGGGGACGGCTGAAGAACTGGCCGATCTCAAACAGCGGTATGACAAGGTGTTGAGTGATCCCACCCGGGAACTCCTTGCCCGGCATTCCTGCCGGGCCTATCCCAAACTGGTGCTGGGTGCGGATTCTGAATTGTGGCGGAACATCGAAAGCCGGGAATCCGGCAATATGGCACTTTCCCCGGAAGAGAGTCAGTTGCTGGAACGTCTGGAAAAGGCTCCGGACAAAGCATATCCGCTTTTTATCAACGGCCGGGCCGGAAGCGGAAAATCCACTATTCTTCAATATCTTTTTTCCTATTATCTGCACTATTATCTGAAGAATCGTGAAGAGGGGGAGGATCCGTTGCCGCCCCTCTATTTGACCTGCAATGATCGGCTGCTGAAACGAGCCCAGCAAAACGTGAAGGCATTTCTGCGATGCAGCCTGCGCAGTATGGAGAATAATCCAGAGGGTTTGCTTCAGAGTTCAGAGGGGCTTTTCAAAAAGGCATTCCGCCCGTTTTATTCTTTCCTGAAAGAACAGCTGCCGCCAGAAAAACAGAATCTGTTTTCTCCGATTCGTCATATCGATTATGCCAAATTTACGCAGATGTGGAAAGAGCATTTTCGGAATGCCCCCCGTATTCACTCAATCGGTCCGGAGACCTGCTGGCATGTGATCCGTACTTATATCAAGGGGTGCTGCGTTGACGATTTTCTTGACCCGGAGGATTATGAGGAGGGATTGCGCAAAGAACATTCTGTTCCACAGGATGTTTTTGAGCAGGTTTACGAGCAGGTGTGGAAAGCGTGGTACGAGGAGATGACTGTCGATCGGACCGACGAAACGAAACCGGGAGAGTTCTGGGATGATCAGGATCTGGTCCGCTACGTGGTTCGCAATCACTTCTGCCGCCAACTCTATCCGGTAGTGTTCTGCGATGAAGCGCAGGATTTCACCCGTGTCGAGCAGAACGCCATTCTCGCATTGTCGTTGTTTTCCCAGCGGAAGATTTATTCCCACAACATCGCCAGCTTGCCATTTGCATTTGCGGGCGATCCTTTCCAGACCCTGAATCCTACCGGATTCCGCTGGGAAGCGGTGAAAAACAGTTTTGTGGAGCAGTTCATCAATTCCCACCACTGTTCCGGTCAGAATATCTCACTTAATTATTGTGAGCTGCTCAATAATTACCGTTCGGATGCGGAGATCGTTAAATTCAGCAACACGGTGCAGAAATTTCGCGGGAGTATCTTGAAAAACGATATCGTTCCTCAGAAGCCGTGGCGAACTTCCGGCGGAGCGGTCCTTTATTTTGATGTGAACGATTCCGGTTTCTGGTCTTGGGCAGAAGCGCATCGAAATGAGATCGTGTTTGTCGTTCCCTGCAATCAGGGGGAGGAGAAAGAGTATTGGGAACGAAAATCTCTTTCTTCGCATATGCGTTTCGATGATGTCACGGTTATGAGCACGGTCGCCATTAAGGGGCTGGAATATAACAGTATTGTTACCTGCGGATTTGGACAGGAGGCGCCGGTCGGCGTGTCGGAATATCTGAAAAACGGGAAAAACAGCTCCCTGAATGATGATAAGACACTTCCGGTGGAGTACTTTATCAACAAACTCTATGTCGCTGTCAGCCGTGCTCAGCACAACTTGTGGATTGTTGACAATGCCGCGGGAAATGATTCTTTCTGGAAATATTTCAAAGAAAGGCATTTCCTGCCATGTCTGTCGGATGAGGAACGGAAAGACAGCAATATTGTTTCTCTTCAGGAGGGACAAGCCGCTTCACTCTCCGAAAATCCCCAGAATGACGGAGAGGCCGCAAAAAAACTTTGCCAGGACGGCAAAGAACAACGTAATTCCTACTTGATGGGCCGTGCTGCAAGAATTTTCCAGGATTTAGGCCTGAACGAGAAAGCGAACCAATGTTTCGCTTGGGCTTTTTTCTATGAGAAGAAGTATAACAAGGCTGCGGAGGCGGTGGAAAGCGATTCGGATTTCACATTCAAGCATCAATGTTGGTGGCTACTTGGAACGCAAGAGTCGCTGAAAAAAATTTATAAGACAGGAAAATGCCGCTCGGAATTTGTTCGGTGCCCCGAATATCGTTTTGTGAAGAAGTTCGCAACCGGCAGCCTCGAAACGGATGATCCGGAAAAGGTATATTCGGACATCATCCGTCTTTTTACGGAACAAAGAGAGCAGCTTTATGAACTTGAAGAAGCCTCGGCTCCGTGGCAGTTGATCGTCGGGACGGTCGGCTGTGCCCAGAAAGAGAAAACGTTCGACGAATCGAAACGGCAGAGGCTTTGGAAGCTCGGCGAGGAACTCCGGGGACAAAGGTTGTTTCCCGCTGATCCGGAGAGTCTTGCGTCGCTTGCGCTTGCCTGCGGTGAATACAGAGAAGTGAAGAGCCTTATCAACGATTCCAGAAACGAACTGTATCGCAGAGCCGATCGTCTTGAACAATCTCCCGACCAGCAAATACAGTCTCTTTTTTCCAGCAAAAAATGGCGTAACATTTACGAACTTTTTCAAAAGCACACAACTGGAGATTTTTCTGAACCCGCCCAGAGGCAGCTTGCGGAGGCAAATGCGATTTGCGGGGATGTCGATCTTTTGACCAAATTGTTGAGAAATCATTACTCGGCGGATCTGGTCAAGAAAATTCTTGAAAACCGGGAACTTCCGCCGCCGGTGAAAAAGCAGATCAGCCGGATCGATATCTGTGCGATGGTTGCGGCGGAAGACGAAGCGGCGATCGGCGATTTCCTGAAACGTTTTTCCAGAGATGATTTCCGTATATTTGTTGCCGCTTTCGCTCGTTGCAATGCAGAGGAAATGCAGAAGAAAGAAGTTGCATTCCTCGGAAGGATCGTTTACTTCCTCAAAAAATGGCTTTCCAGAGAGGAGAAACATTATATCTCGGAACATTTTTTTGAGATCGGATGTGCGTTAGAAAAGGCCAATAATATCAAGGAATCTAGAGAGTTCTACAAGAGCGCGGAGAAGTATATCCGGAACAGCAGGGAAAAACGGGATCACGCTCTGAAACGCCAACTGGTTTGCTTGGAGCGTCATATCGCAATTCTACCCAATCCGGCATATCAAAAGCGAGAGGCACAAAAACTTCGTGAACAGCTCAATCTCATGGGAGTAGAGGTTGGCAGTCCGGAGCTGCCGGAATACGAATGTAGCAACAATCCTTGGGATCTTCTTGTCGAGTCTGATGCCGCATTGTCAAGTTCTTTTGCGAAAATCCCCGCTTCTAACATGGAAGGAGATTCTGTCCATGTTTCGACTGCTGGCTCAGACTCTCAGGCCCAAAGTTCTTCAGAATCGATGGCAGCGAAAAAAGTGTCAAATAAGGCGGAACTGAATATAATTGAGCGGAGGACATTGGAAACTTCCGACACAGAAGAAATCGAGAATCGCACGGCAGCAGTAGAAGAAATATCCAGCTCTCATTCAAAAGACATTTCCGGAGTTGAAAAATCGCTTGCCGATAACGGTTCAACCTTGACGGAGCAGCTCGATCAAGTTCAAGCGGATGTAAGTTCTGTGGAGAAGATCTTCCGACAAATTGCCTCATTCCCTGCACCAAAGGAGTTGAGTCGGTCATTTGAAACGTTCTTAAATCATTACAGGAGATTCTACCAGAATACCGTTGAAATCCGTCATAGCAATGTGGAGTTCAATTCCTTGGAACAATTCCGCGAATTACTTCTAGCGTATGAGGAGGAAGAACGGCGCCTTTCCATTTTGTACCAGTATCAGGAGTTTTTACAAAGCTTGGTACAGGAGATACAGATGCTGCGTTTGGTGGAATCGCGAGCCCCGGAGTTGAAAGAATATCTGCAGCCGCAGCTTGAAGAATTTAAACAGCATGCAACCAAGGATATCCCTCAATATTCGGATCATGAGGCTCCCCGGAAATGGAATGTTTCGTTGAATGCAGCAGAATGGTTACACAGTATGTTGCAGGGAGGAGATAAATCCGTTTCATTTTTACAGCTTTTGCCGCATTGCCGTGATCTGCTTAAACTTTTTCGCGCGTTGCGTGGGGATATCGAACTTCCGGACTGCTAAATCGTTATTTTCGTCAAAAGAGGCCAAACCGGTTTCGGAACAATCGAAATTGGTTTGGTTGCGTTGGGCAATCGCAGTGCGGAATATTTGCAACTATTCCTGAAAAGTACAGGATCCTGATATCAGCACTGTTTGCAGGGGAGAGTAGTGGAACGCTCCTTTCAGTTGTATTCTATATTCCCGGGGATTAATGAGGCAGGGAAACGGGTTCGCGGCGAAATAGTAAGCTTTTGAAAATCAGTCTGTTCATCATACTGGATTTCTCGCAAATCGGTATCGAATAAATCCGCCTGATGGACTGGGGCAGCGCCCAGCCGCTGAATATCGTGCTGGAACACCTCAGCGGGACTCCCAACTACCTGCCGCCGGAGTTCCTGCGCGACCGCCGCACCTCAACGCAGGTGGATGTTTTCGCGCTCGGCATGGTCCTGTTTGAAGTCGTGACGCTGCGGCGCAGCGGCAACGGCGCGGTCCCCGACACCGCTGCCGCCTCGAAAAGCGCCCAGCCCTCAGGCCCCCGCAACGACGTGAACGACTCCGACAGCTACCGGCACTACCTGCCGGAGCTGAAAATCGGCAAGGCGATCAAGGCGATCATCTACAAGGCGATCCATCCCGACCCGGCGCAGCGCTACCAGAGCGTGAGCGCACTGGCTTCCGACGTGCGCCATTTCATCTATGACGAGGAGGTCTCGGCATCGCCGGACGGGCCGGTGCGCAAACTGTTCCGGATCGTCTACCGGAACCGGATCAGGACGCTGCTGGTGCTCGGCGCGCTCTTCGCATTTCTCGGCGGCTGGCTTTTCTACTCCTATTACCGCGCCAGCGAGCAGGAGCGCATCCACACCCGCGCCCTGACCCAGCAGCTCCGGTTCCAATCCTACACCGACCGCCAGGCTGCCGCGGTGGAAAAGAAATTCCTGCTGGCCCAGACCCAGCTGCTGCTTTTTTCCGACAACCTGATCGAGGAGATGGCAAGGCCGCACCAGTCCGACACCGCCTTTTACGACAACGAACAGTACAAGTCGCCGGAAACCTCGCCGCCCGGCATGCAGGATTCGGAATATTATCCGAATCCGGTCAACCTCCGGCACATGGTCCGCATTCCGGCGGAGCGCCCCGAACCGGTCCGGCTTGACCTGCTCGGCCCGAGGCAGTTCACCCAGCTTTGCAACAAAGTGATCCGTTACACGCTCGACAGCAACAAGGTCAGCCTGCTGGACCGGCAGTTCCACGCGAAGCTTTTCGATCAGAACAACCTGATCCAGCGGCTGTTCATCGCCTGGGCCGACGGAACGCGCTACAGCTATCCCGGCACCTACCAGCAGACGGTTTTCAACGACTCCATCCATTCCGCCTGGTGGAAACAGCTTGAACACTCCGCGGACAAGCAGGAGATTTCCTGGTCGAAACCTTACCGCAACAATGCCGGACGCATCCTGATCAACTGCAGTTATCCGCTGTACAGCCCCCGGAAGGAGTTCCTCGGCTTCGCCGGAATAGAGTTGCGGGTCTCCAAGCTGTTCGCTTCCGTGCTTCAGGCCCGCCGGGACGATCCGGTTCACGAGTTTTATTACGTCGGGCGGTTCCACCATGTGATCTCGTTCGACGCCGACGGTCTCAGCCTGACCGGCCGGAACGGCACGCTGCCCGACGGCGTTTCGGTTCAGCCGCTGGTCGGCTTCGCAGAACGGTTGCGCGAGAATCACTACCGCCAGTTCGAAGCGGAATTCAACGGGAAACGCTACCATGTCGACGGCGCTCTGATTCCGACCTCCGGCGGCGTATTGCTGCAGCTGATCGAAAACAAAGCGTTCCACTCCCACCGCCACCCGGAGGAGTGAAAACTGCCGGAATTCCGTCGCTCCGCCCGCTCGCGGCTTGTAATTTCGCCGGAGATGCTGTATTTTCAGAATGAATATCAATATACAGCGGAAGGTTTCAGATGAGTTCCGAAAAGAAGCCGGTCGATACCGATGAAATCGATGCGACCGTCGTGCTGGCGGGAAACGCGCGGCAAAATACCACCCGGACGGAACCGGCGGAAGAAAGCCGGGCGGAGGTGCCGGAGAGCAGCCGCCAGTTCCGTTTCCTGTGCAACTTCGCCGCCGGAGGAGTCGGCTGCGTCGGCAAGGCCCGCGACCTGTTTTTCGACCGCATCGTCGCGGTCAAAAGCCTGAATGAGAAGTTCCGGGACGATCCGCGCGCGATCGAAGCCTTCCTCGAAGAATGCCGCCTGAACGCCCGGCTCGACCATCCTTCGATCGTCCCGGTCTACGCGATGGGCAAGGACGGCGCGGGGCATTGGGAAGTGATGATGAAGCTGATCAACGGCACTTCGCTCGCCCAGTTCATCAAAGCCGCCCGCGAAGCCTATCTCCACAAACAGGTCAGCAGCCGCCAGGAACAGCATGCGCTGATCTCCCGGCTGGAATACTTTCTGAAGGTGTGCGAGGTGGTCTCCTACTGCCACAGCCAGGGCATCATGCACGGCGACATCAAGCCGGGCAACATCATGATGGGCGAATTCGGCGAAGTCTACCTGATGGACTGGGGCAGCGCCCAGGCGCTGGACACCGTGCCGGAACATCTCAGCGGAACCCCCAACTACCTGCCGCCGGAGTTCCTGCGCGACCGCCGGACCACGCCGCAGGTCGACATTTTCTCGCTCGGCATGGTTCTCTTTGAAATCGTGACCCTGCGCCGGAGCAGCAGCGGCAATGTATCCGAGGAGGGATCGGCACCGCCCGGCACTTCCGCCACCGTGACCCGCAGCGACATCCGCGACTCCGACAGCTACCGCCACTACCTGCCGGAGCTGAAGATCAGCAACACGGTCAAGGCGATCATCTACAAGGCGATCCATCCCGATCCGGCACAGCGTTACGCAAGCGTAAGCGCACTGGCCTCCGATGTGCGCCACTTCATCTACGACGAGGAGGTTTCGGCGGCTCCGGACGGGCCGGTGCGTAAATTCTCCCGGGTCGTCTACCGCAACCGGATCAAATCCCTGCTGATCCTCGGAGCGCTGTTCGCCCTGCTCGGCCTCTGGCTTTTTTATTCGTATTACCGCGCCAGCGAGCAGGAACAGCTGCGCAGCCGCGCCCTGGCCCAGCACCTCAAATTCCAGTCCTACACCGACCAGCTCGCCGCCGCGGTGGAGAAGAAATTCCTGCTGGCGCAGGCTCAACTGCTGCTTTTCGCGGACAACCTGATCGAGGATATGGCCGAGCCGTACCGCAGCACTTCCGCCTTCTACGACAACGACCGATTCCGTTCCGCCGAAACCTCGCCGCCGGGCATGCAGAGTTCAGACTATTATCCGAATCCGGTCAACCTCCGGTACATGGTCCGCATTCCGGCGGAGCATCCCTCCCCCCTCCGGCTCGAACTGCTCGGCGCCAAACAGTATGTCGGGATCTGCAACAAGATCATCCGTTACGACCTGGGCAGCCACAACATCAACATGCCGACCCGCGAGATCCACCAGTTGCTGTTCAGCGCGCAGAATCAGGTGCAGCGGCTGTTCGTCGCGTGGGCCGACGGGGTGCGCTACAGTTATCCCGGCACCTACGAGGACCCCGCCAGTTCCGCCTTTTCCCAGTGCTGGAGCAAGCTCAAAGAGACCGCCGGCAGCCAGGCGATCACTTGGTCGAAGCCCTACCGGGGCGTACTCGACCGGCACCGGATCAACTGCCGTTATCCGTTGTACACCACCGCCAAAGAGTTCCTCGGCATCGCCGGGTTGGAACTGCGGCTGGAGGAAACCTTCGAACCGCTGGTCAGGGCGCACCGCGCCGATCCCGTTCATGAGCTCTATTTCGTCGGCCGCCACAATCAGGTGGTCGCGATCACCGGCGACGGTCTTTTCCTCGCGAACGAGGACGGCAGGCTGCCCGGCGGCCCCCCGGTTCAGCCGCTGGTCCGCTTCGCAAACCGGCTGCGGCGGAACCGCTACCAGCAGTTCGAGGCGGATTTCAACGGCAAACACTACTATGTTTCCGGAGCGCCGATCCAGACTGTCGGCGGCACGCTGGTTCAGATGATCGAGGAGAACGCCTTCCGCACCCATCGCCATCATTATGAAAATGAAAATTGAAAGAAGCCGGTTCCTCCTGTATATTACCGGAATGTGACAAGTTATGAACAGCAGGACGGACTGACGCAATGGATATTGAAGATTTTTCACAGGACCGGGAGCCGCGCGCAAAAGCGCTGATCCCTTTCGGCGTGTTCCTGGTCTTTTACCTCGGGCTCTCGATCGCATCGGGAGATTTCTATAAAGTTCCTATGCCGGTGGCCTTTCTGGTCGCCTCGGCGACCGCGCTGGTGCTGAACCGCAGGGCTTCACTGAAAAGCAAAATCGAACTTTTCGCGCACGGCATGGGCAACGTGGACATCATGACCATGTGCCTGATCTTCATCCTGGCCGGAGCTTTCGCCAGCACCGCCAAGGCGATGGGGGCGGTCGATGCGACGGTGAACCTCGCATTGACTTTCATCCCGCCCAACCTGCTTGTAGGCGGGCTCTTTCTGGTGGCCTGCTTTATTTCGCTGTCGATCGGCACCTCCGTCGGAACCGTGGTCGCGCTCGCGCCGATCGCGGCGGGCGTAACCCAGAACCTCGGCATCCCGATCGGCGTCTGTCTCGGAGCGGTAGTCGGCGGAGCGATGTTCGGGGATAACCTGTCGATGATTTCGGACACCACCATCGCGGCCACCCGCACCCAGCAGGTCGAAATGAACCGCAAATTCTACGCGAATATCAAAATCGTGATCCCGGCCGCCATCCTGACCATACTGCTGTACCTGGTTTTCGCCACCCACGCCGGAACCGCGCCGCAGGTCAGGCCGATCACCTTCATCGACTGCTGCAAGGTGGCGCCATACCTCGCAGTGCTGGTGCTGGCGCTGTTCGGCGTCAATGTGATGGCGCTGCTGATGTTCGGCTCGGTACTGGCCGGGACGGTCGGGCTGCTGAACGGCAGCTTCGATTTCTTCGGCTTCCTGAAAGGCGCGGGGGACGGCGCGCTGAGCATGTCCGAAACCCTGATCGTCGCGCTGCTCGCGGGCGGCCTGCTGAAAGTGATCCGCTACAACGGCGGCATCGGCTATCTGCTCGGCCTAATCGAGCGGCACATCCGCGGGCGGCGCGGCGGCGAATTCGGCATCGCGCTGCTGGTTTCGGCGGTGAACGTCTTCACCGCCAACAACACCGTCGCAATCGTGATCGCCGGGCCGATCGCCCGGGACATCTCCGAACGCTACGGCATCGCGCCGGCCCGATCGGCCAGCATCCTCGACACCTCCAGCTGCATCGTGCAGGGCATCCTGCCCTACGGCGCGCAGGTGCTGGCGGCGGTGGGGCTGGCCGGGGCGGCGGTCTCCGCTTTCGACGTGCTGGCGTTCCTGTGGTATCCCTATGTATTGGCCTTCTTCCTGATACTCGCAATCGCGCTCGGCTTCCCCCGCTCCGCCTCCCGTTCCTGACTCCGGAGTCAGGGCCTGAGCGGCGGTTGATAGCCCTCGTCGCCGCCGAGCTTTTTCCAGCGGAAATAGATCCACAAGAGAAGCACGAAGCACGGGATCGTAAAAAGGAAATCCCACACATAGAGCCAGCGGTAGCCGAAGAGATCGATGAACCAGCCGCCCGCCGCGTTGGCGGCGACCAGCAGCAGGGCCTTGACCATCGCCGCCGCCGAACAGAACTGGCCGAACTGCTCTTTCGGATACAGTTTCACGCACAGCGGCAGCAGCGAGGAGTTCTGCACCGTATAGACGACGGCGAGCAGGATTCCCATCGCCATGAACGTGCCGTAGCCGTGCACGAAAAAGAATCCGAAGGGGTTCACGAAGATCACCAGCAGCGCCCCGGCCAGATAGATCCGCAGCGGATGGAACCGGTCCACGAGGTATCCCATCGGCAGATAGAGCGCGACGCCGACGATGCCGCCGACCGCCCCGACCCGGCCGAATTGCGCGGTGGTCAGCCCGAGGTCATTCAGCGCAAACAGCAGATTGAACATGTTGCGGCAGACCGTCGACACGTAATTGAACGCCAGCCCGACGAAAAGGATCGAAAAGAACGGCACCGAAAAACAGTCGCGGAAATAACCGGCCACCATCGCCTTCAGCCCCGGCTTCACCGGCGGAGGCGGCGGATACTCCCCCTCCTTCACGTTCAGGCACATCCCGGTGAAGCTCAATACGTAGATCAGCGCGACCACCGTGAAGATGACCGACATGTGGGTTTTCGCATAGGGCATCACCAGCAGATTGAAGCACATGCCGCCCAATGTTCCGGCGATCCGGAACAGCGACATGAAGCGGCCGATGAACTGCTGCGGCACCACGTCCGCGAAAATGTAGTAGAACACCGACCCGACAAACAAATCGAACCCCTGATAGCAGATCACGAAAAACGCGATCAGGCAGATGGTGAACGTTGCGGGACTCCCGCCGTCCCCCCACAGCAGATTGTAAAAGAACGCGCCGATCTGATCGCTCCAGCCGAGCAGGATCAGAAAGAGCGCGGTAAAGGGAGGCGTGAACAGCAGATACGGAATCCGCCTGCCCCACCGGCTGCGGGTGCGGTCGCTGCGGGTGCTGACGATCGGGTTGATGATGAAATTCAACAGCGCGGGGATGCTGCCCATCAGGATTCCGATGGTCAGGTTGCTCGCGTCGTGCATCTTCAGCAGCAGCGGCGTCAGCGACGGCGACACCGTCTCCATCATCGAGAAGCAGAAGTCCCCCCACAGCAGCCAGATGAAGAGGTTCAGCAGCCCGAGGCGGGTGTAAGTCAGTGTCCCGCAGCGGTAGAGAACCTCGCCCCCCTCCTCTTTCATCGTGTTGCCTCCAGCGTGATTTCGCGTTCCAGCCGGATCGACTCGTAGGCGGCGTTCATCACCCGGATCGCGGCGTAGCTGTCCTCCAACGTGGTTTCCGGGCGCTTCCGCTCCCCGGCGATAGTCGCGACGAAGCTGCCGATCAGCGAATCCGCCGGGTCGCCCGGCAGCCGCGGCGTACCGTCCACGATCAGCCGGTCGGGCGATACGTAACGGTTGCCGACGATATAGACGTGCCGGTCGAAGAAGTCGCACGAAAAGTATCCCTTCGTGCCGGTCAGCTTCAGGTTGCACTCCAGCGACTTCGGCCAGAGCAGCCGCCGGGTCGGCACCTTCTCCTCCAGATTGGAGTAGGAGGGGTTGATGAAATACTTCACGCCGTCGTCCAGCTCGCCGGTGATCGCGGCGTGATCCTCGACCGCGAGGTGGGCGCGCTGGTTCCGGGCCGAAACCGCGCTGACGGTGCGGAACTCCCGCCCGGTGATCCAGCGGATCAGGTCGAACGGATGCGGATGGTCGGTGATCGCGCCGCCGCGGCAGGTCTCCGAGCCGGGCCGCAACGGCACGCGCCTGCCGTAGGAGAGCACCGGGTCGCCCCAGTTCGGGAAGTAGTTGCACGGGCTCTGTGAAATATTGGTCAGATAGACCGATTTCAGCTTACCGAGCGCGCCGGACCGGAAGAGCTTCCGGGCGTACGCGAACTGCGGATTGAAGTGCAGCTCAAGCTCGCACTGGATCACCCGGTCATAGTTCCGGCCGATCGCGATCATCTCCCGGCACTCATCCTCATCCATCGAAATCACCTTCATCATATAGATGTGCAGCTTGCGGGAGACCGCCGCCTTGAACATTTCGAAGTGGTCGATGTTGTCGCTGCCGATCATCACCGCGTCGGCTTCGGGATGCGCCTCGAACATCTCGCGATAGTCGGAGTAAAAGCGCACTCCCGGACGGCCACCCGGAAAGCCGCGCGCCTGTTCCAGCCGGACGGCGTCGAAATCCGAAACCGCGACCACCTCCATTGTGTCCACCCGCCGCCCCGCGCCGCGCAGATAGGCAGGCACGTGGGGGTTGGCGGTTCCGGCGACCATGATTCTGATTTTATTCATCGCAAAGCCTCCCTGATCATGGTTTGAATTGCCGCCGCATTGCCGGGGCCGGGCGGCACCAGCCCCAGCCGGGCCGCCTCCGTGAACCGCTGTTTCATCTGTTCAACCGGACCGTTCGCGGGCGGCAGCGAAGCCAGCTCCGCGACCGGGAACTCCAGAATTTCGTCGGTGGCGAACACCATGCCCTCCTCGTTGAAATATCCGACCAGCGGCTGGTTGGTCACATGGCCGTTGCTGAAATTGGCTTTGACGAAACAGATGTCCGGCATGGTCTCCGGCAGGCATTCGTTCAGCTCGCATTCCGCAACGACTTCGTTGCCGAACCGGACCAGCGCAAAGAGATTGTTCATGCCCGGAACCTTCTCGACGTACAGAGAACGGAACTCCGCGCCCGCCAACTGCTGCGCGCCGTCCAGCATCGCGGCGAAGGTGTCGTACAAAAACTCCCGTTCGCCGGTTGCGAAGCGTTTCGGCCGGCTCCAGGTGAAACGCAATGAGCAGAGTTCCCCGCAGCAATTTTCCGCAATCACCTGCTGAATGCGTTCCAGCACCGGGTTCTTCCGCCAGAAAAAGGCGGTCACGAAGCCGTCGCCGGTACGCCCGGCGGCTTCCGAGGGGGTCAGAATCATACTTACTTTCCCTTCTGTAGTTATTTCCAGATCATGGTAAATCATTGCAAAATCTTGTCGGCGATAACTTTTTTCAAATCAGGAATATCAAAGAAACTCAAAACGCCTGGAATCACCATCGACAAAGGATATTTTTCCTCAGCGGGCCACGGAGTAACGGCAATTGATTCCCAAGACTCCGGGCAATCAATCAGTCGAACCCGAGTGATACGGTCAGAAAGAATTGCTGCGATTAATACAGGAATGCATGCTTGCCCACGGGCTTCCAACGTAATTTCCGGAACTTGAGCCGCCAGCAGGTCGACAGCTCCTAAGATGTCACGAACTTTGCCGGCCATGTAAGGTTGACCGTTCATCAGCGCAAGAGACGCATAGTGATAGTCATACCCATAGTAACTGAAATAGCGTTTGACAGAAAAAGGTTCACATTGGGCGGGACGGCACTCGCCGGTTCCACGAACATCAAGTCCCCATAATTGTGAGTTTTCCGGAATTGGATGACTCAGCAACTCTTGAACACTGTCCAAATGCGCAACATATAGTGTCGCCCGTTCTCCCTCGGGCAGATGATAGTAACTGGAATCGGAAAACAACGACAATACAGCCATTACGTGATTGGATTCAGTTTCCAACCCAAATCGGGATTGTCTCATTACGGTTTCCCGCAATTTGCAGGATCGCGGGCGCAGTACCCGGTAGTCCGGTGTTTCATTTGTCTTTAACCTGAGAAGTTCGGTAAGTTTCCGGCAAACGGCCTCTTTCGACATAATTTCCCGATTCGTTTTAGTCTTGATGACTCGCTGTCGGACAAAATCCCGGACTAATTGTTCTTCTGACAGCTCGGAAACTTCTCCGTTCGGAGTCGCATTCAATTGAGCCTGAGCGATTTCCTCATCAACAAATACGACCTTGGATGGTTCCGAAACATGAAAAATACGAACGAAGAATTTACAACACTCTTCCATAAGATAGCGTGAAAATGCATGATCACCGGAAGAACTTCGAAATACGACGTTATCGGCAGAACCGAGGATTGTATGAATTTTGCGCAATTCTTCAAAACTTTTCAGTGCTCCACGCATATCAAAGAAGTCATTCCTGGCACTCAGTACAATACAGGGGTGTGGAGCTGTCGCAAGCAAGAAATCCGCCATTTCCAATCCGGCACTGATTGCACCGGGAGGCGTCTGTTCAATATCAGCCGGTAACTCATTGGCGACGTTGCGCTCCCATGTGGTAATATAAAAGCCCGGTGCTGAGGCGCTGATCCGGTCATCCAATGCGGCCAGGTAACTTGTCAGGGTGCCACCACCGGAATTGCCGGTCACACCGATACGGGATGCATCAATTTCCGGACGCGTCAACAAATAATCAATCGCTCGAATGGCGTCATAGGTACGCCATGATCCGAACCATTCTCCGACCAGCAGAAGTTGTTTGCCAAGAATATTGTGCTCCAAACACGGATCCGGTTCAATGTCGGGAAAGCCGGGAACATTACGAAACTGATGTCGCTCCCCCTGTCCAATGGCGTCAATCATGAAGGCTGCAATGCCATGCGACACAAGTTCTTTGGCAATAGGCTGATAATAAACCTTTCCTTCCGAGGCGTGCCCGGACAGAATCAATACGACGGGGCAACCATCGGCCGGAATGCTTTTCGGAAGAAAAAGATTGCCTGTGACACTGAAATTCTTCCGACTTTGAAATAATACTTTTTCCACAGTACAATACGGTAGTTCTATTTTTCCAGTGATTTCGGCATTCAAGGGACTTTTGGAAGATGGAAATTGGAAGAGAGAACGAATCCGCTTCCGAATATCCGAGATATACAGCTTGGCCTCTTCCGGAGTCTTCAGCGCATTCAGGCGGGCGGAACGTTTTTCGCGATTCAGCCGGAATGCCTCCAAATAATATTCCTGAACGGAATTACCGAAAGCAGGCGGAACCATTCCAATGTCTTCTCCGTAAACGATGTTTGAAACCAAAACGAATAGAAACAATCCAAGATGTTTTTTCATAAGCACTTCACTTTAATTATCATGTATTACGGTTTGCAGAAAAAGACGAAGTGAAAGTTCTGAGCCGCAACGAATGGCACAGCAAGATTTCCCGGTACATAAATACAGTCTTTCCATAGTCATTACTTTGTTTCGGCGAGTACCTTGTCAATGGTTTCAATCATATCCCCAACAGTGTCATGGTGCTTCATCAATGCCCGAGGATCATGGTTATAGGAACGAATCGAGGTTGCAACGGAAGAAGGAACAACCAATACCTGTTTTGCTTTGCGTACAAGAGAAATCAGATCAGGAGAATGAAGTTGTTCGAGTTTGGCGATACGCTGTTCGAGCAACTTGTAAAGTTCATAATCTTCAATACCGTCCCGGAGATTTTCCAGACGAAGCGACGGTCGTATGATGCCGCCGGGTCCGGGATACACGAGATTTCCCATGCCGTTAAGCATTTTTTCCTGTTTGCTGAATGGTGAAATGATCGACGGTTTCCATCCGGAACACTTCTCAAGGAAGGCCGCTTTGTTGGACAGATTGGTTGCCCATTCCCGATTAATGCACCAATAGAGAATTCCATCAATTTTATTCATATAGGTCATAGTCATAATAACTCGGGAATCGAGCAGGGGATAACCAAGAAAAAAGTTGGGATACGGCTTTTGCGGGCCGTCCGCCGAATACCACCAGAACTTGATTCCCTTTTTCTGAAAATCATATCGCGCCTGATTGCTCGGATCAAAATAGTCAAATGTCGGACACCAGATATCAAACTCGGACAGCAGTTCCGCAATCGGTGCAGATGTTTGAACTCTCGGCAGCCATGGGAATTCCTGTTTCAGCACTCCCAGAATCTGTCTGGCGGCGGCGAATCCTTCTTCTTGTCGTTCAGGTTCCAAACAGGATATTTCATCAAAGGAATAGAGGTAAGTATGTTTGGCCAGTCCGGCTTCTTCAAGAGGTTTCAGAGATTTGCGAAATGTCTCAACAAGAGAATTCAATTTTTCCATAGTATAAGGTTTTGCCGGGCAAAGGTAACCGGCTGTAGCAAAATTCAGGTTGAATTCCTGCTGTTCCTCAATTGAAGGAGTAAGTGTTCCCGCGTAAATATTATTCGGCGGAATCCGATATGACAGTAAAAAATGATTAATCAAGCCGTTCTGTTCAGGAGTCAGGGAGCCGAACCAATCTGAATAAAAGTGTTTAAAGAAAGAAAAGGCGATGGGAATGGAATTCCGTTCTGGAAGATCAAAAGGATATACATGAAGTTTTACAGTCAAGCTTTTCTTTCCAGAAGCGTTCGCCAAAGTGATTACGCCTTCGTAATCACCCGATACTGCAGTTCTTGGAACACTGACCCGGAAAAGCAGAGGTGTGACATCCTCGGCCGGGATCATCACAGATGCCGGATTGCCGTCCATTACGATATCCGGCCATGACCCGATGTATTGGAGTCTGGCCCTTTCATCACTCCCTAGCATCGTTTGAGTAGCGGTGACATCCCGAATAACTCCCCAAGTTGCGACCCTTGGCAAAGATTTACCTGTGTTTTCGGAGATAAAACCAGAAAAATCAATGCTGATTCTGGTTGCAGCATTCCCTGCCATCGGAATGATCTGAAAACTTTCCACTTCACCCCTTGCGGCTCGCATGGAGACCACATCATGCTGTTCAAATGTTTGATATGCCTGAGGACTTTTACGAAACCCTTTTCCAGTGGGAAGAGTAGCGACAGCGAAATCCGCATGCTTTGCAAGTTTCTTAAAAAAGATGCTACGGGCGATTTTGTCATATTCCTGCTGAAGCCGAGTACGGAATGTATCCAATTTTCTTTGCAGTTTTCCGTAAACAGGTTGAACGGAGTCGTATTCCGAATTTTTCACAACATCCTGAAGTTGTCGATAGAATTGGTCGAGTTCATTCTTCTGAGTTTTTAGATAAGCGAGAGATTTGTCCGTACCGATCTTTTTTAAAAGTTTTTCACAGTC
>NZ_DBEXAY010000172.1:0-23660 GCF_048170485.1 Victivallis sp.
ATGAAACTATTGTAATTGCAATTTGGGTTTCCGTCTGAAAAATGGAAAAGTGCAGAATTTTCACCGTTTTTTCCATACCGCGGATCGATTTGACGGAGTATTTTTAAACGGGAATTGTGGCCGGCACTCCGGCCGAATTCAGATATATCATCAACTCTAACCGGGGAGCTCAAATGAAAAAACTGCTGCTGACAGGCCTCTCCTTTGCAGGACTGGCCGCCGCCGCTGACGTGGTGGTTGAATCCGTAACCGTCGTCGAAAACGCCGTTCCGCCGGACATGGAGAGCCTCTCCATGTTCGCTGGAATGCCGCTGCTCTGGTGGGTGGCGCCGCTCGCGTCGATCATCGCTCTGCTGGTTGCGCTGATGTTCTACCGCAAGATGATCGCGGCCGACGAGGGAAATGAGCGGATGAAGGAGATCGCCGGCTACGTCCGCGAAGGGGCGATGGCCTATCTCCGCCGCCAGTACAAGGTGGTCGGCATCGTCTTCTTCATTCTCTTCGTCATCTTCGCGGTCCTGGCCTTCTGCGGCGTGCAGAACCCGTTCGTGCCGGTCGCCTTCCTGACCGGCGGCTTCTTCTCCGGCCTCTGCGGCTACATCGGCATGAAGACCGCGACCCGCGCCTCCAACCGCACCGCGCAGGCGGCCAGCGAAGGGCTGAACCGCGGCCTGCAGGTCGCCTTCCGCTCCGGCGCGGTCATGGGCATGGTGGTGGTCGGCTTCGGACTGCTCGACATCTGTTTGTGGTACCTCATCCTCGACAAGCTGGTCTACACGCCGGAACACATGGCGACCGGCCTGCGCTTCCTCGGGCTGGAACTGGTTCCGGCCGGCTGCTCGGTCTCTGAAAAACTGGTCCACATCACCACCACCATGCTGACCTTCGGCATGGGCGCCTCCACCCAGGCGCTCTTCGCCCGCGTCGGCGGCGGCATCTACACCAAGGCCGCCGACGTCGGCGCCGACCTGGTCGGCAAGGTCGAAGCGGGAATTCCGGAGGATGACCCGCGCAACCCGGCCACCATCGCGGACAACGTCGGCGACAACGTCGGCGACGTCGCCGGCATGGGCGCGGACCTCTACGAATCCTACTGCGGCTCGATCCTCGCGACCGCCGCGCTGGGCGCCGCCGTCGCGGCTCAGACCGCCGGAGCGACGACCGATTACGCGCTCAAGCTGGTTCTTTCGCCGATGATCGTGGCGGGGCTGGGCACGCTGCTCTCGCTGGTGGGAATCCGCATGGTCAGCTGCAAGGAGGGAGCCACCCAGAAGCAGCTGCTGCGCAGTCTGCTCACCAGAACGCTCGGCAGCTCGGTGCTGATCCTGGTCGCCCTGCTCTTTCTGTGGTACCTTGACTTCATCTCCTGCGGCATCTTCGGTTCGGTGGTCGCCGGACTGGCGGCGGGCGTGATCATCGGTCAGGCGACCGAATACTACACCAGCGCGGAATACAAACCGACCCGCGGCATCGCCTTCCAGGCCCAGATGGGCCCGGCCACCACAATCATCGACGGACTGGCCACCGGCATGTACTCCGCTGGAATTCCGGTGGTGACCATCGTCATCGGCATCCTCTGCGCCTACGGCTTCGCAGGCGGATTCTCCGGGGAGCCGGGCGCCTTCTCGATGGGCCTCTACGGCGTCGGATTCGCCGCGGTCGGCATGCTCTCGACCCTCGGAATCACGCTGGCGACCGACGCCTACGGGCCGATCGCCGACAACGCCGGCGGCAACGCGGAGATGTCCGGCCTTCCGCCGGAGGTGCGTCAGCGCACCGACGCGCTCGACTCGCTCGGCAACACCACCGCCGCGACCGGCAAGGGATTCGCGATCGGTTCGGCAGCGCTGACCGCGATGGCGCTGCTGGCCAGCTTCATTGAAGAGAGCAAGATCTGGATCGGCAAGTTCGACTCCGGCCTCGGCGAAGGGATCGACGTCGCCGCCGCCAGCAAGATGACCATTCTCAATTTCGTCGACTGGCAGCAGCTGAACATCATGAATCCGATGCTGCTGGGCGGTCTCTTCATCGGCGGCATGGCCGCGTTCCTCTTCTGCGCGATGACGATGAAGGCGGTCGGCCGCGCCGCGGGTTCGATGGTCGAAGAGGTGCGCCGCCAGTTCCAGGCGATGCCCGGCATCATGAAGGGCGAAGAGAAACCGGACTACGCCCGCTGTGTGGCGATCTCCACCGCCGGAGCGCAGCGTGAAATGCTCGTGCCGTCGCTGCTGGCGATCGTCATTCCGGTGCTGACCGGGCTGATCCTCGGCATTCCGGGCGTGATGGGCATGCTCGCGGGCGGACTCGCCACCGGGTTCGTGCTCGCCACGATGCTCAACAACGCCGGCGGCGCCTGGGACAACGCCAAGAAGCACATCGAAAACGGCGCCTACGGCGGCAAGAAGCTCGCCGACGGCTCCAAGAATCCGACCCATGCCGCCGCCGTGATCGGCGACACCGTCGGCGATCCCTGCAAAGACACCAGCGGTCCGGCGCTGAACATCCTCATCAAGCTCATGAGCATGGTGTGCATCGTCTTCGCGCCGGTGTTCATCAAGTTCTCGCCGGTGATTCAGAGCTGGCTCGGCATCGCCGGCAAGCTCCAGTAAGAGGGAGAACTTCTTCGCGGATACGGTCCGCGGCCCGGTCCGGGTCGCGGGCCGTTTTCTGTTTTCCCGGTTTGGAATTCGCTTTTTTCCCGCCGGGAGGATATATTAATGAAAATTTTGATCTGACACGTTTCACATACTCTTCCGGGAGGTACCGATGAACACTGAAAATTTCTACGTGACGACACCGATCTATTACGTCAACGACAAACCCCACATCGGCCACGCCTACACGACGATTCTCGCCGACGTGCTGGCGCGCTACCACCGTTCCCTCGGCGAGGACACCTTCTTCCTCACCGGCACCGACGAGCACGGCCAGAAGGTGCAGAAGGCGGCCGAGAAGCGGCAGATGGATCCGAAACAGCACTGCGATGAGACCGTGGTCCGCTTTCAGGAGCTGTGGCGCAAGCTGGGGATCACCAACGACCGTTTCATCCGCACCACCGAGGAGTACCACAAGAAGGTGGTGCGGGAGATCCTCCAGGAGCTCTACGACCGCGGCGAAATCTACAAGGCGGAATACACCGGCTGGTACTGCGTCGGCGACGAACGGTTCTTCACCGAGAAGGATCTGGTCGACGGGAAGTGTCCGGAGTGCGGCCGCGAAGTGAGCGCGATCAAAGAGTCGAACTACTTCTTCCGCATGAGCAAGTATCAGGACTGGCTGATCGACTACATCCAGACCCATCCGGACTTCATCCAGCCGTCGTTCCGGGCGAATGAGACGCTGGGCTTCCTCCGGAAGAAGCTCTCCGACCTCTGCATCAGCCGCCCGAAATCGCGCCTCTCGTGGGGCATCGAACTGCCGTTCGACCCCGATTACGTCTGCTACGTCTGGTTCGACGCGCTCATCAACTACATCTCCGGCGTGGGCTTCCACCGCAACCAGGAGGAGTTCGAGCACTGGTGGCCGGCGAGCTACCATCTGATCGGCAAGGACATTCTCACCACCCACAGCGTCTACTGGCCGACCATGCTCAAGGCGATCGGCCTGCCGATGCCGCGGACCATCTTCGCCCACGGCTGGTGGCTGACCGGCAACACCAAGATGAGCAAGTCGCTCGGCAACGTGGTCAATCCGATGGATATGGTCGAGCGCTACGGCGTGGACGCCTTCCGCTACTTCCTGCTCTCGGAAATGTCGCCGGGTAATGACGCGAACTTCACCGAAGAGGCGTTCGTCGCCCGCTACAACAGCGATCTGGCCAACGACCTCGGCAACCTGCTTTCGCGGGTGCTGAAGATGACGCTCCGCTCCGGCGGCGTGATCCAGCCGCCCGCTGAACTCACCGCCGACGAAGCCGAACTCAACGCGGAGGTCGACAAGGCGGTCGCGGCGATGGAGAGCTGCCTGCTGGCGATGAAGTTCGACCAGGGGCTGGCGGCGGTGATGAACGCGGTCCGGGCCGGCAACCGCTACATGGAGAAGACCGCGCCGTGGAGTCTCGCCAAGAAGGGCGAGCTCGCCCGGCTCAATACGGTGCTCTACACCGCGGCCGACGCGCTCCGCCGGGTCGCGGTGCTGCTCGCGCCGGTGATGCCGTCGAAGATGGCGGATCTCGGCGCCGCGCTCGGGTACAACCGGAACGACTTCGCCGCGCTGAAGATCTCCGACCTCAAGACGAAGAAGAGCGACCTCGCCGGGCGGACCGTGCAGGACTGCGACGCGCTCTTCCCGCGCATCCAGTTTGAAGCGGCGAAGGAAGCCGAGGCGAAACCGGCGAAGCAGGAAAAGGCGGCGAAGGCGGCAAAACCGGCGAAAGCGGCCGCTCCGGCCGGCGTGGTGGAGCTGATCGACATCGCCGATTTCGCCAAAGTTCAGCTCCGCACCGCGAAGGTGATCGAGGCGAGCCGGGTGGAGGGTGCGGACCGGCTGCTGCGGCTCCGGATTGAATCCGGCGGCGAAGAGCGGCAGATCGTCTCCGGCATCGCCCGCTGGTACACGCCGGAGTCGCTGGCGGGGAAGAGCATCGTGATCGTCGCCAACCTCCGGCCGGCGAAGATCCGCGGCATCGAATCCGCCGGAATGCTGCTGGCGGCAAAGGAGGGCGACACGCTCCGGCTGGTGACGACCGACGGCGAAATCGCCTCCGGCGCCGAAGTGGGGTAATTCCCGCCTTTGATTGCAGAAACCGAAGATCCCCGGGCGACCGGGGATCTCTTTTTTTTCAGCGCGAAACGTGTTCGAGCAGTTCGCGGTACTCCCGCTCGAGAATGTCGACCATCGTCTCCCAGCGGAACTTCTCCAGCACCAGCTTCCGGCCGTTCTCGCCCATCTTCCGGGCGCCATCCGGGTCGAGCCAGAGCTTGCGGGTCGCTTCGGCCACCTCCTCCACCGATTCCGGAGCGGCGCAGTAGCCGGTCTCGCCGTCGATCACCACCTCCGGCGTGCCGTCGAGCCGGAATCCGATCGCCGGAATTCCGGTCGCCAGCGCCTGCACCACCGAGCGGGGCAGCCCCTCGTGGAGCGAGAGGTGCCAGAGCAGATCGGCGAGCGCGAGATAGCGGTGAACCTGATCGGGCGCGACCAGTCCGGCGAAGTGGAAGTGCCCGGTGAGCCCCAGCGCGGCGATTTCGGCGTCGAGCTGCTCCCGCATCGGCCCGTCGCCGACGATCAGAAGATGGGTGTCGGGGAACTCCGCGATCACCTTCGCCGCCGCCGGAATGACATACTCATACCCCTTCTGCTGGAAGAGCCGGGCGACGGTGACGATCACCCGCGCCTCCGGCGGAATGCCGAGCGTGTCACGCAACGCCGGTTCCGGCTTCGCCCCGGCGAAGAGCGCGGTATCCATGCCGGAATAGACCACCCGGTAGCGGTCGCGCGGCGCGATCCCGGCTTCGACGCACTGGTCGATCATCGCCTGCGCAACGGCGAAAATGCGGTCACTGCGGCGGGCGGCCAGGCGTTCGGCGAACTTGTAGAGGGCGTTTTTCCACGGCTTCTCGTAGGGGTGAAACGCCTGCCCGTGGACGGTGTGGACCACTACCGGCACGCCGGCGGCGCGGGCGGCCAGCCGCCCGAGGATTCCCGCTTTCGAGCAGTGGGTATGGACCACGTCGAACCGGCGCTCCCGGAAGAAGCGCTTCAGTGCGAAGTAGGCCTTGAGGTCGTTGACCGGGTCGAGGCGGCGCACCAGCGAGGGCAGTTCGACGGTTTCGACGCCGGAACTGTCGACATGGGCGAGCAGTTTCCCCTCCCGCCCGGGGGAAGGACCGGTCAGCAGAACCGCTTCGTGACCGTGGCGCAGGTGGCCGATCACCGAGTAGAGGGTATTTTCCTGGGCGCCGCCGACGATCATCCGGGTGATGACATGGCAGATTTTCAACTTCTTTTCAGAATCCTTCGAACACATGCTCGCGCATCTCCGGCACGCTGCCGTATGGAATCTGAAACCGCTCCTCCGGGCGGCCCGGGCGGCGCAGCGTGAAACACCACCCGGAATCGGCCGCATCGATCCACAGCCGGAATATCAATTTAGACCCGGGATTGAAATATTCAACCTCCCAATGCGTTTTTTCATCAAGAATCCGGCAGAAACCGGGGTCGCGTCCGGCATGACGGCTCACCGGCACTCCGGCGGCGCGCAGTTCGAGCAGCTCCTCCATCCGCCAGCCGTAGGAATCCCGCGGCGGCAGGGCGATCCGGCGAACCGGCATCGCCCGGAGCAGAGCGGGCACCCCCAGCACCGCCCCGGTCCGGGGCCGGGAGAGGTAGAGGGTCTCCACCTCGGTGATACCGTTTGAACGGAAGAACCCGGCCACCGCCTCCGCGGCGTCGGAGCCCGGCATGTTGATTGCGACGCCGACGCCGCGTCCGGGTTCGGCGACCGCGACCACCGGCAGGGGGGAACGGCCGCCGGCGCCGGTCATCAGCGACGGCGGGCGGATTTCCGCGCGGACCACCCACCCGGCCAGCAATATGGCGGCGAGAAACGCGGCCGCAACGGCAATCCGCCTCTTCCGCACCCCGGCGGCGACGAGCAGTGCCCCGGTGAAAAGCACGGCCTCCCAGGCGGCGGGACGCACCGCCGACATCCGGCCGAAACAGGTCGAAACGGTTCCGGCGACCGCATCCATCAGCGAGAATCCGGTGGTGAGCAGCCAAGCGCCCAGTTGGTCGAGTCCCGGCAGGAGCGCGCCGAACGCGAGTTTGAAGGCAAGCACCGGGAAGAGTGCGCCCACCAGCGGCGAGAGCAGCAGATTGGCCAGCACCGAACCGGGCAGAAGCAGTCCCTGCGAATAGAGCGAGATGCCCGCTCCGGCGAGAAAGGCTCCGACACACCCGCCGACGGCGAAGAGCAGTGCACTTCCCCGCCGGAGCGACCGCTCGAAGCGGAACGCGGCACGGCCGGTCGGCATGTAGCGGAGCGGTTCGCGAAGAAGTTCGTTCCACTCCCGGAACCGTTCCGCGAGCAGAATCAGCATGGCGGTGATGACGAAGGAGTACTGGAACCCGAGGTCGAGCACCAGCATCGGCGAAACGAGCACCATCGCCGCCGCCGCGAGAAAGAGCGTGTTGAGCGCCGGCGTGTAGAGCAGCACCATCCGCAGCAGACACCAGACGCCGATCATGCAGAGGGCGCGGACCGCGGGCGGATTGGCTCCGGTGGTCAGCACATAGGCGCCGACCAGCAGCAGGAGCGAGAGCATCCGCGGCCGCAGCGGCAGCGGCCGGAGCAGCCAGAGCAGCACGCCGGCCAGCACGGCGACATGCATCCCGCTCACCGAGAAGAGGTGGATCGTGCCGGAGCGGACGAACCGTTCGCGGATGGAGTTGTCGATGCCGCCGGTCGCGCCGAAAAAGAGCGCGGCGGCACAGCCGCGGACCCGGTCGGAGGTGACGCCCCGCAACGCCCGTTCCATCAGAAAATCGCGGACCCGGCAGAGCCGTCCGACGACGCCCGGCGCCATCCGCTCCACCCGGAATTGGTCGATCCGGAAGAGCCGTTCCGCACCGCGGGCGGCGAGAAATCCGGCAAAGGAGAGACCGTTCCGGACCGGACGCAACTCCCCCTCCTCCTGCCGGAAGACGGATTCCGCCGGGAGTTCCAGTGTGCCGCCGGCGGTGATCACCGCGCCGCAGGGAGGTGACGGCAGAGCCGGGTCGGGGAAGCGCAGATAGAGCATTCCGGAAGCGGGCCGGAACTCCCGCTCCCCCAACAGCCGGAGGGCGACGAGTTCCGCCCGGATCAGCCCCGGCGCCGGAACCGCCCGGACCGACGTGATTCTGCCGTCGGTGAGGCGACAGACCGCCTCCGCCCGGAGATTCCGCTCCGGCAGGGAGCGAAGTGCGTCATCCTCCTGCCATCCGTTCGCGTGACAGTACCAGCTTGCCGCGCCGAGCACTGCCCCGAGCGCGCCGGGCAGCGCCGCCCGGAGGGGAAGCAGAAGGAGAGCGCAGAGAATTCCCGCCGGCACCGCGGCAAGCGCCGCGGCACTCCCGCCGGCCGCTCCGGAGGCGGCGCCCAACACCACGCCGAGCGCAAGAGCCGTCTCCGGCCGGGCGGAAAGGCGGAAAAGAACCGGCCGCACCCGCTTCACGTCACCCCGCTTCTACTCTTTGAACGGATTGCCGCCGAAGACCCACGCCTCGTTCTTCTGCTGCCCTTCGCGGACCCGGCGGCGGAAGGCCTCCTCCTCGGCGCTCGGAGCGGCTCCGTCGGAGAGGGAATTCTCCAGCACGCGGCGCTCCTCTTCGGTGAGGTCGAATCCGGCGGCGACCGGAGCCGGCTTGCTCCGCCGGATGCGGAGCAGGTCATCCACCGGGTCGCGGAACTCTTTGGTCTGCCCCTCCCCGGCGGAGGTCTGCCGCGCGGCGGCGGCACGGTTCCGCCGGGCCGCGGTCTCCTCCGGCGTCTCGTCGAAGAGCGCGCGGAACGTCGAACAGCCGCAGAGCGAAACCAGCAGAAACAGGGCAAGCAACGCTTTCATGAAGTCATCCTCCCGGAGTTTGCCGCGTTCCGGACCGTTCAGCGCCACATGACGCAGAGCGGCCGCGGCAGCTTGTAGATGAGCCCGTTCGGCGTGAGACCGCCTTCGCCGTCGTAGTCGAAGAAGACCAGCACGTCGGAGAATTCGTTGGCGGCGGCGAACATCGTTCCGCCGGGCAGGAAGTTGATGTCGCGCGGACTGCTCCCGCCGGAAAGCACGAGCGAGGTGCGCTCCATGCCGCCCTTGCCGTCCAGCCGGAAGACCGCGATCGAGTCGAAGCCGCGGTTGGAGGCGAAGAGGTAACGCTCGTCCGCCGAGAGCCGGACCGCCGCCGCCTTGGTCGCCACATTGACCAGGGCCGGCAGGGTCGAACGCGTCTCGATCGCCTCGAACCGGCCGTCAGCGTAGCGGCAGGAGATCACCGTGTTGCCGAGTTCGTTCAAGAGGTAGGCGATTTTGCCCGAGCGGTCGAAGACCAGATGGCGCGGGCCGGAACCTGCCGGACGGACCGGGCTGGTGATCGCCCCCGCCGCATCCAGCCCCTTTTCCGGGTCGATCGGATACGCCTTGATGGCGTCGATTCCGAGGTCGATCACGCAGAGGTAGCGGCCGTCGGGCGAAAGCCCGGTGAAGTGCGGATGCGCGCACTCCTGCCGGGCGGCGTTCGGCCCTTTGCCCTCATGCTGAATGAGCTGGGTGCGTTCGACGATCCGGCCGTTGTCGAGCTTGAACTCCGCGAAGGTGCCGGTGCTGTAGTTGGCGGCGTAGAGGAACTTCCCGGAGGGGTCGGTGATGACGTAGCAGGTGCTGCGCCCGCCCGCGGCACAGGTGTTGATCGGCACGAGCGACCCGTCCGCCTCGATCCGGAAGGAGGCGACTCCGCCCGCATCCTCCACCGAACAGGTGGTGTACATGTATTTGCCGTCGGGCGAAAAGGCGATATAGTTCGCGTTGGGGACCGGGGTGAACCCGACCTGCACCGGCGCGGCGGATTCCCGCATTTCATAACGGTAGATGCCGCCGTCGGGCTGTTCCGACATCGCGGCGACGTAAAAGACGGCTCCGGACATGATCTTCTCCTTCACAGGTTGAAAATTGGTTCTTCTCTGCTCTATAGTATAACACCGCTCCGGAGTTTTTTCCCCCCGGCGGGCGGAAAAATGCGGATTTTTTCCACCCGCCGGGTTCCTCTCCTTGAAAAAAAACGTCCGATGCGCCATCTTATGTCCCGTCAACGAATTCACGGAGGCGAACACGCATGAATCTCCTGCTGCTGGAGGAATCCGATTTCATCGCGCCGGACCGGGTGCGCATCACCGGCCGCCGCCATAAACAACTGTACGAAGTCATACACGCCGAACCGGGCAAACGGTGCAAGGCGGGGCTGCTCAACGGCCCGGTCGGCACGGCGGAGCTGATCTCCATCACCCCGGAGGCGGCCGAACTTGTCCCGTCGCTCGACCGGGAGCCGCCGCCGCCGCTGCCGGTGACGCTGGCGGTCGCTCTGCCGCGGCCGCCCACCTTCGTCAAAGTGCTCCACTGCGCGACGACGATGGGGGTCAAGCGCTTCTTTTTCCTCACCACCCGCAAGGCGGAGAAGAGCTACTGGAGCAGTCCGGCCATCACCCCGCCGGAGGTGGCGGAGACGCTCAAACTCGCCCTCGAACAGTGCGGGGACACCGTCATGCCGCAGGTGGAGTTCCGGCGGGATTTCCACCGCTTCGTGCGCGAAGAGCTGCCGCTTCTGGCGGCGGAGTCGGACCTCTTCCTCGGCCACCCCTCCGCCGTCCGCCCGCTGCCGACCCGGCTGGAACGCCCGGCGACGCTGCTGATCGGTCCGGAAGGGGGCTTCACCGACAGTGAAGTGGAGCTCTTCACCGGGTGCGGCGCCACGCCGGTCACGCTCGGGCGGCGGACGCTCCGCACCGAATTCGCCGTGCCCGCACTGCTGGCGAAACTGACGGCGGAGAACACGGAATTTCTCTGATTTTTTCCATCCCGGGATAAGAAAACAGCTGTTCCGGCCGTTTTTCTTTTGAAAGGCGCGGGAAAATCCGTTTTTTTTGACCGCGACGGGTTGAAAAAAGCGGCGGCCGACAATACATTTACAGCATTGGGATTCATTGAGGGAAAACACGCGTGAACTACAATCCGATTCTGATCCTCCTGCTGGCCGCCTGGATGTACTCCGGCGTCTACGTGCTCGACTATATCGACCGGCGGGCCGATGCGCCGGAGCGAGGACGCGACTGGCTCAATCTGGCGGCGCTCCTCGCCGGACCATTGGTCATCGCCGCCTTTCTGCTGTACGACATGTGGGGGCAGTTGCGGGAGAACTTCAACTCGATCTTCCGCAAAGTCAATGCCAGACGCTACGACGTGGAGATCGAACTGCGCGACTCGCGGGGGCAGCCGGTGCTGGAATCCGGCCAGCACGGGGAGTCGGGCGAAGCGATTCTCCGCCTCAAACATCTGCTCTATGAAGCGCTCTCCAAGCGGGCCAGCGACATCTTTTTCGACCCGAAACCGAACGGCACTCTGGTGGTCCGCTTCCGGGTGGACGGCGCGCTCCGGGTGGTCGAGGAGATGAACATCAATCTCGGCGCCAGCGTGATCAGCGCCGTCAAGGTGGCCGCGGGGATGGACATCACCGAAAAACGGCGGCCGCAGGACGGCGCCTTCAGCGCGGAAAGTGCCAAAGGTCCGGCCTCGTTCCGCGTCGCCAGCGTCGGAGCGTTCGGCGGCGAAAAGATCACCATCCGGGTGCTCGCCTCCAGCGCCGGTCCGCTCACCCTGCGCGACGCGGGGCTGACCGGGGAGAATCTCAAGATCATGCAGAACGCCGTCCGGATGCCCTCCGGCATGATTCTGATCTGCGGCCCCACCGGCAGCGGTAAAACCACCACCCTCTACGCACTGCTCCAGGCGATCGACTATTCGCTCAAGAACGTCATCTCCATCGAAGACCCGATCGAGCACGTCATGGAGAACATCAGCCAGATGGAGGTCAACACCAAGGCGGACATCACCTTCGCCAAACTGCTGCGCAACGCCCTGCGTCAGAATCCGGACATCATCTGCCTCGGTGAAATCCGCGACGAGGAGACCGCGGAGGTCTCGTTCCACGCCGCCCAGACCGGCCACCTCATCATCGCGACCGTGCACAGCAACGACAATCTCGGCACCATCGACCGGCTGATCAACCTCGGTGTGCCGCTGCGGAGCGTCGCCGCGACATTGCAGCTGCTCGTCTCACAGCGGCTGGTGCGCCGCCTCTGCCACTGCAAGGAGCACACGGAGCTCGCGCCGGAGTACGCGGAGTACTTCCGCCAGGCGGGGCTGAGCACCCGCAACGTCTGCCGCCCGGTCGGCTGCCGCGACTGCGACGGCACCGGATACGCCGGCCGGGTCGCCATCTTCGATCTGATGGTGATGAACAACTCTCTGCGTTCCACCCTCGAAGCCGAAAACGCCACCCTCAGCAGCATCAAAGAGGAGATCGAGCGCGAACACGGCAGTTCGATCATGGCGTATGAGGGATTCAAACTGGTCGAGGCGGGCATCACCTCGGTCGAAGAAGTCGAACGCGTAACGCTCAATCTGGAGTGATGGATCCATGGAAATGCTGATTCTCTGGGGAGTGCCGGTTCTCACCGCACTGCGCGGTCTGAACCGACGTCTTTTCCACAGTTACCTCACCTTCTGCAACCTGCTGTTCTCGGTCTATGTCGCGCTGTGGAGCGAACCTGTGATCAGCAAGTACTACTCTCTCCCGGCGGAGGCGGCCGCCTTCAAACCGGCGGTTTCGATGCTGGTCGCGGCTTTCGTCACCTTCCTGGTCCTCTACAAGGTGGTGGAGCAGCTGCACCCGGAAACGCAACGGGAGTTCTCCTTCCCCCGCCCGATCGACAAACTCGGCGGCGGCGTCTGCGGCTTCCTCGCCGGAATGGTCCTCATCAACTTCCTCGCCTTTCTGCTCTGCACCGTGCCGCAGAAACAGGCGCTCTCCGGCGTCGTCTCACTGCCAGAACTCGAGCGCGCCGCCACCACCTCGCTGGTTTCGATCAGCAAAGCGGTGGACCGGGCCAGTTTCCAGGAAACCACCTCCCGCGATCGGCTCGCCCCGCTGCTGGAGCTGGCGCGCAAGGCGGATCCGGCCACGCCGGAGGAGGAGGGAGCCGTCCCGGTGCCGCTGAATCCGCAGACGAACCAGCAAAATGACGCCGACATTGCGGATGCGGCGGAGGAGAGCGCAGAGACCGCCGACACCGCGGAGACCACCGAAGAGGAACTTGAAATCGAAACCACCCCGGCGGAAAAACCTGCTCCCGCGCCCTCCGCTCCGGCGGCGAAACCTGCGCCGCAGAAGGAGGAGCAGCCGCTCACCTTCCAGCAGTCGATCGTCAAGAAGGCGATTCCCAACGCGGTGATCCGGAACGGGCAGATCGTCGTGGAAACCCCGATGCCGGAAGAGTAAGGATCCCCATGTACACGATATTCCGGAATCTCTCCGTCAACGCCCTCACCGCCCCTGCCGACATCGACCGGAGAATCGGCGCCGTCGCCGCAAAAACCGCCGGCCTCCCGCCGGACGTGCTCCGGAGCTGGCGGATTCTCGCCAAGAGCGTCGACTCCCGCCGCGGCGCGCCGCAGCTGGTCTACACGTTGCTGGCCGAAGTGGAGAAAACCTCCTCCGCCGCCCGGAAACTGGAACCGGTTCCGCCGGAGATGCTCGCACAGTTCGAAGCCCCCCGGCTGGAACTGCCGGAGACCACTTTGCTCCACCCGCTGGTGGTCGGCACCGGACCGGCCGGCATCTTCGCCGCCCTCGCCCTCGCGATGGCGGGCACGCGGCCGGTCGTTCTCGACCGCGGGCCGGAGGTGGAACCCCGGTTTGCCGCCGTCCAGCACTTCCTCGAAACGCGGGAACTCGAAGAATCCGCCAATCTGCTGATCGGCGAAGGAGGCGCCGGGACCTTCTCCGACGGGAAGCTCTATACTGGCACCCGCGACGGGAATTCCGGCTTCATTCTGAACGCCTTCGCCGAAGCGGGCGCACCGGCGGAAATCCGCTACCTCAAGCGCCCTCACATCGGTTCGGACCGGTTGCGGCTGGTCGCCGCAGGACTGCGGAAACGGATTCTCGACCTCGGCGGCGAGTTCCGCTTCGGCGTCGAGGTGACCGACCTTCTGCTGCGGGACGGCCGCTGCCGCGGCGTCGTCACCGCTTCGGGCGAGACGATCGAAGCGCCGCTCACGCTGATCGCCGCCGGTCTCGGCGGGCGGGAGCTCAGCCGACGGCTGCGCGAACGGGGTGCGGCGTGCGAATTCAAATCCTTTCAGATCGGCTGCCGCATCGAGCACCCGCAGGAGCTCGTCGACCGCCGGCAGTACCGGCTCACCGGTTCGCGGCCGGAGGCGCTCGGCGCCGCCGAGTACCACATGGTCTCCCATCCGCAGCGGGCCCCCGGCGTGAGCACCTTCTGCATGTGTCCGGGGGGCGAGATCCTCAACGCCACCGCCTGGCGCGGCCGCTCGGTCACCAACGGCATGAGCGACTACGCCCGCGCCGGAGAGTTCGCCAACAGCTGTCTTATCGTCACCTTTCCGCCGGAAAAATTCACCGGCCCCGACGCGGCGTACGCCCGGCTCGAAGCGCTCGAAAAAGCGGTCTTCGAACAGGGAGGATGCGACTACACCCTGCCGGCTCAGGACGCCGCCGCCTTCCTCCGCCGCCGGAACGGCCTCTCCAGCCGCAGAACCAGCTGCCGCTGCGGCATCGTCCCCGGGCGGATCGACCGGCTGCTGCCGGAGGAGCTCGGCGCCGGAATCGCAGCCGCGCTCACCCACTTCGACCGGCTCATGCCCGGTTTCATCCGGCACGGGCGGCTGATCGGGGCGGAGACCTGCGTCTCGAGTCCTCTGCGGTTCCTCCGCGACCCGGCGACGCTGGAATCCTCGCTCGCCGGCCTCTATCTCGGCGGCGAAGGGGCCGGATGCGCCGGCGGCATCATGTCCGCCGCGGCCGACGGACTCCGTCTGGCGCTGGCGATGCTCCGCCGCGGCTGATTTTTCCGGCATTTCCCCTTGACAGCGCCGGAATTGCGGTGTATATTGGAAAATCGCTTGTAACAAAACCTAACGTATCGCAAAGGGGGTGAATCAGTCATGGATACCGAAGTTCGCGTCAAAAAAGGCGAAATCATCGACCGCGCTCTGCGCCGTCTGAAGAAGAAGCTCGATAAGGAAGGCACCCTCAAGGAACTCCGCAACCGGCGTCACTACGAGAAGCCGAGCGAAGTCAAGCGCCGCGAAGCCAAACAGCGCCGCCGCTGACCGTCTTTCTGAACTTGTCCGGGCGGTCCGGAGCGTCTCAGCTCCGGACCGTCCGCTTTTTTTCCGTTTTCGATTTGCAGTTCCGGCGGAATCGGGGTATAGTATTTATTTCGAACATCAAAAACATCACGCAGGCATCATGAACATCTATCAGGAATTGAAAGCGCGGGGTTTCTGCTACCAGCAGACCGACGAGGAGGCGATCGAAAAACTTCTGGCCACGGAACAGGTCAGGTTCTACGTCGGCTTCGATCCGACCGGAAACAGCCTGCACGTCGGCCACCTGCTGCCGGTGATGGCCATGCGGCTGCTGCAGAAGGCGGGCCACTTCCCGATCGTGCTGGTCGGCGGAGCGACCGCGCAGATCGGCGACCCCTCGGGGCGCATCTCCGCCCGGCCGATGATGACGCTCGAAACCATCGCGGAAAACGTCCGCTGTCTGCGGGCGCAGCTCCGGCGCTTCATCGACGACACCGACGGGAAGGCGCTCTTCGTCAACAACGCCGACTGGCTCTGCAAGATCGGCTACATTGAAATGCTCCGCGAAGTGGGCAGCATCTTCAGCGTCAACCGGATGCTGGCGCAGGAGTCGGTCAAGTCCCGGCTGGAGAACGGTCTCTCGTTCCTCGAATTCAACTACTCGATCCTTCAGGGGTACGACTTCTACATTCTGAACCGCGACTACGGCTGCAAGCTCGAAATGGGCGGCCAGGACCAGTGGGGCAACATGGTCGCCGGCACCGAGCTGGTCCGGCGCAAGAGCGGCAACGAGGTGCACTGCATGACCATTCCGCTGTTGATGAACAGCAGCGGGCAGAAGTTCGGCAAGACCTCCGGCGGCGCCAACGTCTGGCTCGACGTCAACCGCACCAGCGTATTCGATTACTACCAGTTCTGGCGCAACTCCGACGACGCGCAGGTCGAGAAGCTGATGCTCTACTTCAGCCCGCTGCCGATCGAGGAGATCAAACGCCTCTGCGATCCGGCCGGAAACATCAACCGTGCCAAGGAGATCCTCGCCTACGAAGCGACCTGTCTCGCCCACGGGGAGGCGGCCGCCCGCGAGGCGTTCGTCACCGCCGGCAGCCGGTTCGGTTTTGCCGACCCGGAGCGGAAGATTCCCACGACCAGTTCGATCGCGTCGGTGGAACCGGTCCGGGTGACGGCGGAGCTGCCGGTGGCGGAGATCGATCCAGCGGAGCTCGCCGCTCCGGAAGGGGTCACCGTCGCACGGCTGCTGGTCCTCGCCGGCCTCTGCAAGAGCAACAGCGACGGCCGGCGCCTGATTCAGGGCGGCGCGGTCTCGATCGACGACAAAAAAGTCACCGACCCGGTTGCGGCGGTGCGGATTGCCGATTTCGGCGAAGCGGGGCTGGTTCTGCGTGCCGGGAAAAAGAATTTCCGCCGGGCCGTACTCAAACAGCAGGAGGGCTGAAGGGGGACGGATCACCGGTGGCTTGATACGGAAGCGGCACCCGATTCCGGTATTTGCGGCGAAGAATGATAAAAATCCCGCTTTTTTCCGTGAAAAGTGTTGACTATCCGCATTTTTGGCGCAATATTATTGAAACGACATCATGGAACATTTTCAACCTTTAATAAGAGATTTCAGGAGAGACAAAATGACCAAGCGTGATTTGGTAGTTAAGATTGCACGGGAAACCGGATTCATTCAGAATGATGTGGCCGAAGTCGTGCAGAAGACTCTCGATTATATCGCCGAAGATCTGATCGCCGGCAACACCATCGAACTGCGCAACTTCGGCGTCTTCGAGATCAAGGTCCGCAAGAGCCGCAAGGGGCGCAACCCCAACCAGCCGAAGAATGAGGTGATCATTCCGGAGCGCGCGGTCGTGAAGTTCCGCGCCGGCAAGGAGCTCAAGGAAGCGGTCGAAAAACTCAATCCCGCTCAGTTCAAATAAGCTGGGCTGCGATGAGACGGTTACACGCCTGACGGAGAAAAATTTTCGTCGGGCGTGGTTTATTTTGAGGCCTGCCGCGAAAGTGCGGTTCCGGCAGGCGGGAAACAAGACAACACGGGATCAGTTCCATGGCAAACTTTGCCCCACCGCCGGGGACGGCGGATATCTTTGCGGCGGAAGCACGGCGCTGGCGCACCCTTGAGAATACCGCCGCTTCGGTGTTCTCCCGGTACGGCTACGGCGAACTGCGCACCCCCATCTTCGAATATACGGAAATTTTTCAGCGCGGCCTCGGCGGCGAAACCGAAGTGGTTCAGAAGGAGATGTACACCTTCGAAGACCGCGGCGGACGCAGCCTCACCCTCCGGCCGGAGGGGACCGCCGGCGTCATGCGGGCGCTCTCCAACACCGACGTCCTCAACGGCGTCGAACAGCGGGTCTACTACTGCGGGCCGATGTTCCGCGGCGAGCGCCCCGCGGCGGGACGGCGCCGCCAGTTCCACCAGGTCGGCGTGGAGAACGTCGGCCGGGTCGCGCCGCTCATCGACGCCGAGTGCATCGCCATGCTGATGGAGTTCCTGCGGGAACTCGGCATCAATGATGCGAAACTCGCCATCAACACCCGCGGCGTCACCGCCGACCGCGGCCCCGCCGGGGAGCTGTTGCGCAACTATTTCGCCCAGCACATCGACACCATGTGCGACGACTGCAAGGCCCGGCTCGACCGCAACGTCTGGCGCATCCTCGACTGCACGCAGGAGGCGTGCCGCAAGGTGGTGGCCGATGCCCCCGATTACGTGGCGAGCTTCAGCGCCGAATCGCGCGCCTACTTCGATGAAGTGCAGGCCGCGCTCACCGCGCTCGGGATCCCCTACACGGTCGACCCGCTCCTGGTGCGCGGGCTGGACTACTATGTGCACACCGTCTTCGAAGTGAGCCACTCCGGACTCGGCGCGCAGACCGCGGTCGCCGGCGGCGGCCGCTACGAACTCTTCCTGCCCGGGCAGAACCGTCCGGTGCCGGGCGTCGGATTCGCCGCCGGCATGGAGCGGCTGCTGATGGTGCAGGATGCGCTCAAACTCAATCCGCCCGGTGTCGACCCGGCTTCGTTCTATCTGGTCGGGCTGGGGGCCGCCGCACGGATGGCCAACCTCAAGCTGGCAAACCGGCTCCGTCGCGACGGAGTCACCGTCGCCCTCGAGCTGGAGGAGCGTTCGTTCAAGGCGCAGCTCCGCAGTGCGAACAAATCCGGCGCGAAGTACGCGGTCATCCGCGGCGACGCCGAGCTGGAGAAGGGGGTCGCCGTGGTCAAGAGCATGGCCGACGGGTCACAGAGTGAAATTCCGGAAGGGGAACTTTTCGAATTTCTCAGCAGTCACCGGTAAATTACCGGATTACCATATTCACAACTTTATCGATTGGGAAATCTTATGTTCAAGCAGAAAAATCTGATCTTCATCGGCGCCCCCGGCGCCGGCAAAGGCACCATCTCCGCACTCGTCTTGGCCGAACAGCCGCTGGTTCACATCTCCACCGGCGATCTTCTCCGCGACGAGATCAAGCGCGACACCCAGCTCGGCCGCGAAGCCTCCACGCTGATGAAGGCGGGGAAACTGGTTCCCGACGAAGTGGTTGCCGGCATGGTCCGCTCCCGCCTCTCCCAGCCGGACTGCCGGCAGGAGGGGTTCATTCTCGACGGCTTCCCGCGCACCATCCGGCAGGCGGAACTGCTGGCGGACGCCCTCCGCGAACTGGGAACTCAGCTCGACCGGGTGGTCTACCTCAAGGTGGATGACGACCTTCTGCTCCAGCGGCTGACCGCCCGGCAGAACTGCCGCAAGTGCGGAGCGATCTACAACAAGATCTTCCAGCCCTCGAAGCAGGAGAACATCTGCGACAAGTGCGGCGGCGAACTCTTCCAGCGCCCCGACGACTCGCTCGAAACTGCGAAGTCCCGCCTCGAAGTCTTCTACCGGCAGACCCAGCCGCTGATCGACTACTACGACAAACTCGGACTTCTGCTCACCATCACCGAAACCGACAAGGCGAAGATCATGGCGACGCTCGAAAAGGAGCTCGCGTAAATCATGTCGCGCAATCAGGTCATTCATACGGCGGATGAGATCGCCCGGATCCGCCGCGCGGCACAGCTCACCGCGCAGGTCCGCGACTCCGTCGCCAAATTGGCGAAACCCGGAATGACTACTTTTGACCTCGACCAGCTCGCGGGGGAACTCATCCGCGAGACCGGCGGCAAAAGCGCGTTTCTCGGCTACCGGGGCTACCCCGGCAATATCTGCATCTCGGTCAACGACGAGGTGGTGCACGGCATCGCCCGTCCCGACCGGATTCTGCTGCCCACCGACATCGTCAGCATCGACGTCGGTGTGGAAATCGACGGCGGCATCGGCGATACCGCCCTCACCTTCGGCTTCGGCGAACCCAACGAGGAGATCGCCCGGCTGCTCAAGGGAACCCGGCAGGCGCTGATGGACGGCATCGCCCAGGCGAAGCGCGGCCACTACATCTCCCACATCAGTCACGCGGTCGAGATGACCGCGAAGAAATATCACCTCGGCGTGGTCCGGGAATATGTCGGCCACGGCTGCGGCACGCGGCTCCATGAGCCGCCGGAAGTGCCGAATTTTGTCGGCTTCGGGCGCGGCGCACAGCTTGTGCCCGGCATGGTCATCTGCATCGAACCGATGCTCAACCTCGGCACCGCCCGGGTGACCACCGATTCCCACGACCACTGGACGGTCAGGACCGCGGACGGTTCCTGCTCCGCCCATTTCGAACACCAGGTGTTGATAACAGAAAACGAACCGGAGATTTTAACGTGGCCAAAGACGATGTAATCAGAATCGAGGGAGTGGTCAAAGAGCTGCTTCCGAATACGATGTTCAAAGTGGAGATCCAGACCGGACACACGGTGAACGCACACATTTCCGGCAAGATGCGGATGAACTTCATCCGCATCCTCCCCGGGGACGCGGTGACGCTGGAGATGTCGCCCTACGACCTCACCAAGGGCCGCATCGTATTCCGCAAGAAGTGACGCATTCATTATTCATACAGCAGGGAGAAAGAGTTTTCAAATGAAGATCCTGGTCATCAACGCCGGCAGCAGCTCGATGAAATTCACGCTGTTCTCGATGGCAAACGATACCGTACTGGCCAAAGGGCAGTTCGAACGGCTCGGCACCGAAAAGCCGAACATGATCTACAAGCGCGCCGACGGATTCAAATTCGAAGGGGTCATCCCGGTGAAGGATCATGTCGAAGCGGTTCGCGAGATCTGCGCGAAACTGGTCGATCCGCAGCACGGCGTCATCAAGAGCCTCAGCGAAATCTCCGCGATCGGCCACCGCGTCCTGCTCGGCGGCGAGAAGATCACCCGTCCGGTCAAAGTCGACGACGGCGTCAAGGAGATCATCCGGGAGTACATTCCGCTCGGCCCGCTCCACAACCCGGCCAACCTCGCCGGCATTGAGGCCTGCGAAGCGGCCATGCCCGGCGTGCCCAACGTCGCGGTGTTCGACACCCAGTTCCATCAGACCATGCCGCCGGAAGCCTACCTCTACGCGATCCCCTATGAGTTCTACAAAAAGTACGGCATCCGCAAATACGGCTATCACGGCACCAGCCACCACTATGTGACGCTGGCCACCGCCCGTTTCCTCGGCAAGAAGCCGGAAGATGCGACGCTGATCACCTGCCACCTCGGCAACGGCTGCAGCATGGCGGCGATCAAGAACGGCAAGGTGATCGACACCTCGATGGGGCTCACCCCGCTCGAAGGACTGATGATGGGGACCCGTTCCGGCGACCTCGATCCGGCGGCGGTGATCCGGCTGATCGATCTCGGCTTCTCCACCAAAGAGGTCGACACGATTCTCAACAAGAAGTCCGGCCTCTACGGGGTCGGCGGCATCGGCTCCGGCGACATGCGCGACAACATCAACGCCGCCGCGGCCGGCAACGAGCAGGCGGAACTCGCGCTCAAGATGTTCGCCCGCCGCGTGATCAAATACATCGGCTCCTACTACGTTCTGCTCGGCGGCGCGGATGCGGTGGTCTTCACCGGCGGCGTCGGAGAATACTCCGTGCCGATGCGCAAACGGATCATGAGCGGCATCACCGCGCTCGGCATCGAGCTGGATGACAAGCGCAACGAGGCCTGCTTCGGCACCGAAGGGATCATCTCCACCGACGACAGCAAGTTCAAAGCGATTGTCATGCCCACCAACGAGGAGCTGATGATCGCCATGAGCACCGTCGACACGCTCGGGCTGAAGAAATAAGATAGCATCGGCGGCTCCCCGGTGGAGCCGCTTCAATCTGGAAAGGATGGAAAAATGTCTGTTCTGAACACGCTGATGGAACGCGCCCGCAAAGGCGCCAAAGTGATTGTTCTGCCGGAAGGGCAGGATCCCCGCGTCGTGGCGGCCGCCGCCAAGGCCGTGGCGGAGAAGGTGGTCTCCCGGATCATCGTCCTCGGCACCGAGGCGGAAATTTCCGACGCCTGCGCCAAGGCCGGCGTTGCGGAACGCAAGTTCGAAACGCTCGACTACCTCGCCAGCCCGCTGATGAAGGAGTTTGTCGAAGAGTTCACCGAGATGCGCAAGGCCAAGGGCATGACTCCGGAAAAGGCCGCCCAGACCATGAAGAGCCGGATCTACTTCGGCGCGATGATGTGCCGCCGCGGCCTGGCCGACGGCCTGGTCGCCGGCAGCATCGCCTCGACCGCCGACATGCTCCGCGCGGCGTTCCACTGCATCGGGACCGCTCCCGGCATGAAGATCGCCAGCAGCACCTTCGTCATGGACCTCAAGACGCCGGCTCCGGCCGGGGACAACGTCCTGCTCTTCGCCGACTGCGGCGTCAATCCGAATCCGGATGCCAACCAGCTGGTTGACATCGCGCTGGCCACCGCGGCGACCTACCGTTCGCTGCTCGGCGGCACGCCGAAGATCGCCTTCCTCTCCTTCTCGACTCGCAACAGCGCCGACCACGAGATCCTCAACAAGGTCAAAGAGGCCGCCGCGCTGATGAAGGCCAAGGTGGAAGCGGAAAAGCTCGACATCATCTCCGACGGAGAACTGCAGGCGGATGCCGCGCTGGTTCCCTCGGTCGCGGCGGCGAAGGCCCCGGGCAGCCCGCTCGGCGGCGCCGCCAACATCCTGATCTTCCCGGACCTCAACGCCGGCAATATCGGTTACAAACTTGTCCAGCGTCTGGCCCACGCCGACGCCTACGGCCCGATCCTGCAGGGGCTGGCCAAGCCGCTGAACGACCTGTCGCGCGGCTGCAACGCCGACGACATCTTCGGGCAGATCATCATCACGGCCTGCCAGGCCTGCCGCTGACCGCGGAAGTTGTCCGAAACAGAAACGGGATGCCGGAATCACGTTCCGGCACCCCGTTTTTTTTGCATCCTCCTGCGCGAGGGAGAGGAAATCAATGGCCGACGGTATGCGGCGGCGGCGGAATCTTTTTCCACGCCGCATGATGGACCGGCTTGCCCTCCTCCAGCCAGCGCAGCTCAAAATCGCTCCGGACGTCGGCGATGTCTTCGACCGCCTCCGGCGCTTCGACGAAAAGACGCGAAGCGGTAATCACCCGGTGCACGGCGCCGCAATAGGC
This sequence comes from Victivallis sp., assembly GCF_048170485.1. NCBI lineage: Bacteria > Pseudomonadati > Lentisphaerota > Lentisphaeria > Victivallales > Victivallaceae > Victivallis > Victivallis sp. The sequence goes on from NZ_DBEXAY010000172.1 coordinate 22,451, forward strand.
TTCGTCGTCGCTGGAGAAGTGGAAAATCCCCTCCGGTTTGAGCACCCGGTGAAGCCGGGCGGTGAAATCGCTCGTCAGCAGCCGGTGCCCGCGATGACGCCCTTTCGGCCACGGGTCCGGGCAGAGCAGATGGATGCGGTCGATCGAAGCATCCGGCAGCGCCAGCCCGACCAGATAGCGGGCTTCGGAGCGCAGCAGAATGAGGTTGTCCAGCTCCATGCGGTGCATCCGCCGCACCAGTTTGCGCAGCCGCCCGATCATCACGTCGGCGGCCAGAATCGTCCGCTCCGGATACCGCTTCGCCAATTCGGCGGTAAAGCTCCCCACGCCGCAGCCGAGGTCGAGTTCCACCACCGGCCGGAGCGCGAGCAGTTCGGCCGGAATCAGGTCATAGACACCGGTGAGAAAACGGACCTCCCGGTCTTCGGGGTGCCCGTTTCCGGCACCGCACCTCAAATTGCATCCCGCTGTTTCGCCCACTCGCGAATCTCCTTTTCAAATTGCGGAAACTCCATGCCGAGCATCAGATCGGCGAATTTCCGGAAGTAACTGCTGATCGCCTCGCGGAAGATCGACAGATTCAACACCCGTTCGGCAAAGATCTCATCGTCGCTCATCGACTCCCCTTCCGGGAGCTTGAACGAGCTGAATGCGAACTGGTCGGCATCGAACGTGCCGCTCCAGATCTGGTTGGCGCGGGTCAGGGTCAGTTTGGCCTTCTTGAGCTTCTTGCCGACCGCCATGGAGGCCTTCGCTTCGGCGCTGCGCAGCGGGCAGTCCCCCTTCTTGATCGTCGTCTCCGCCGCGCCCTGCGCATCCCCTTCCCCGACGAAGACCAGCGGTGCCTCGATCATCAGATCAAATTCGCCGTACTGGGGATGCTCCAGTTTGCCGGTGGTCTCGCTGTAGAACCAGAGCCACATCAGAAAATCACGCCCGGTCATCGGCTCGGAATCCGGGCGGCCGCCGATGGTCAGCACCGGGAAACTCGCCTCCGTCGTCTGAAAGAGCCGCTCCAGCAGCGTTCCCGGCGTCAGCTGCACCGGTTCAACCTTGGTCGTCTGGTAGAACATGTCGATGAAGAGATCGAGCTGTGTCCGGCTGGAAGCGCCGACATACAGCAGTCTCTCGTGCGGCTCATACACCATCGGGATGCCGGAGAGCGCCGGAGGCATTTTCAAAATATGCTTTTCGATCGCCTCTTCGCGAA